>JBMSPZ010000043.1:0-10174 GCA_049423025.1 Rickettsiales bacterium | reverse complement strand
TCATTAATCATTTTAATACTAGTTTATTTGTATCAAAAATATAATAAACTCTTTTGATATCAAACGGGATATTTTTGTTAGCTTCAAGCGAGACTAACGAACCTCTCTCATCACCAAAAATGTGAAAATCTATTAATTTAAAGTTCATTTGATTTAATTTAAAGTTCATTTGATTTAATTTTAAATAAGAATATAATTTATTATCCTATAAACTTGGTTATTTTTCAACCGGAATTTTATTTATTTAAAAAAATTACAAATATAAGAATAAATTATGCTTTTTTCGTCGATTACTTTTATTTTCTATTTTCTGCCTTTAACAATGGTGGCATATTTTTTCTTTAGGAAAAATATTGTGATTTCCAATTATATTTTATTGGTTTTTTCGCTACTATTTTATTCTTGGGGAGAGCCTATTTACATGGCAATTATGCTTTTAAGCGTAATATTAAATTATGGCTTTGGATTATTAATAAATCGTCATCATAATGTTAATTTACCCTTACAAAACCCCGTTAAAAATCATAATATTTTGAATCATGTTAATTCAATTTACAGTCAACAAAATATTATTAAAAATAACATCTTAAAATCATTGATTAATCCCTTGAATTTATTGAGACTATCATGCAATAAATATCAAGAAAATCCCGCAAAAATTTATCTGATTTTAGGAATTTTTGCTAATTTGATTATCCTTTTTTATTTTAAATATCTTGGCTTCTTTATTGTAAATTTTGTGAAAATTTTTCATCTAAATTTTCAAGCTCCTAAAATTACCATGCCAATTGGCATTTCCTTTTACACATTTCAGGCTATGTCATATATAATCGATCTTTATCGCAAAGAAATTAAGGTGCAAAAAAATATTAGCAATTTAGCATTATATATTTCATTTTTCCCACAATTAATAGCAGGGCCAATAGTTAGATACAAAACCGTTGAAGATGAAATCTTGCATCGGAAAATTAACCAAGATGATGTGCTTTACGGTATCCGTCGCTTCATTATCGGTCTTGGCAAAAAAGTCATTATTGCCAATCAATTTGCACTTTATGCAGATAGCATCTTCTCTTCGCCGATTGATGATATAAGCCAAAGAGCTTTGATTTTGGGAATATTTTCTTATTCATTGCAAATTTATTTTGACTTTTCGGGTTATTCATCAATGGCAATAGGGCTTGGCAGAATATTTGGTTTTCGTTTTAACGAAAATTTCAACTATCCATACACCGCCAAATCAGTTCAAGAATTTTGGCAAAGATGGCATATTTCACTCTCAAGTTTTTTGCGCGACTACCTATATATTCCACTCGGTGGCAATAGAGGAAGCAAGCTTCAAACTTATCGCAATCTAATTATCACCTTTTTACTATGCGGTTTATGGCACGGGGCGGAATGGACCTTTATAATTTGGGGTTTATATTTTGGATTTTTTTTAATTTTAGAAAGAATTTATTTAAAAAAAATTTTAGACAAAATGCCAATATTTGGTTTATTTTATTGCTTAATAATAGTAGCCATTGGCTGGCTAATTTTTCGGGCAAATGACCTAAATCACTTATTAGAACTTGCAAAATTATTAATTTTTGGCAATAACGCAAAATTGACTCATCAATTTTCTGTTTTACAGATTATTTTGGTATTTTTTGGATTAATTGGCTCAACAAATTTTTTCAAAAGATATATTTTTGATTCAAAAAATAAATTGGTTTTGTTGATGATGGATTTTTATTTAATTCTAGTTTTTATTGTAGTGGTCTCGTTCCTTGCTTCAAGCACATATAACCCTTTTATTTACTTTAGATTTTAATATGAAATTTGATAAATTTTACAAGTATTTTTTAGTATATATTTTTATTTTTTTGGTGATTTTCATTCCACTTGAAGGATTGATTAATTATAAAACCATCGATAATCGCGAAAATCGAACTTTAAATAATTTTCCAAATTTCAAAGAAACTGAATTTAAAGCATATTTTAACGAAATTTCAAAATATTTTGATGATCATTTTGGGGTTAGGAAATTATTTATGCGAATTTATCGAATAATTAATAAAAAATTTATCAAAGATAGTAGCATTAAAGAAGGAACTGCAGGTTTGGATAATTTTTATTTTTACTCTCAAGAGCTTGATTTTTATGAAGGAAAAAATTGTAAAAATAATAATTTTGATAATCTCAAAAATTTTATTAAAAATTACAATCAAGATATTGCGATAATTTTTGCAATCATACCAACTAAAGCCCAAATATTACCAGATTTATTGCCAAGCCAAATCAGAAAATCCTCTAAACGCCAAGAGGTTATTGATAATTTAATAAAGCTAAATTCTGGCAATAAATTTGCTATTTTAGATTTACTGGAACCTCTAAAAATTAAAAATTCCAAACAAATAATTTATCGTAAATTTGATACCCATTTTAATGATTATGGCGCATATTATTCTTATCAAGAAATCATTAAATTTATAAATAAAAATTACCAAAAAAACATAAAAATTTTGCCGATTTTATCAACCAAAATTCAAAAAAATGTAAGTGGTGACTTCGCTAAAATGATGAATCGCGACGATTTAATTGAAGATATAGTTAATATTGATATCGAAAATAAAAGTCATAAAATTAATAAAGTTTATTCAGGAAAAAAATATGCAGATTTTGAAACTGATGATTATTTTAATGAAAGTAATAATATTGATTTAATAATATTTCATGACTCATTTTTAAATACTGGTTTGGGGCGGTTTTTGAGCAGTTCGTTCCGCAATATTTGGAATTTTTGGAATTATAAAATCGATTCTGAAATTTTTTACGACATTATTAAAAAACATCAGCCAGATTTCATAATAATCGAGATTGCCGATCGACATTTATGTACATAATTTCGGTTTTTAAGGGATTTTATTTAATTAAAAAAAATTTTACAATTATTGATAGATTAACTGAAATTAATAGATTAAACCTAAAATATAAATTGAAAATTATCTAAAATTCGGCTATAAATAGCCAAATCAATATTTGGTTAAAATAATTAATAAAAAATAAACAATGAAAGCAGTTATTCTTGCTGGAGGCTACGGAACTAGAATTAACGAGGAGTCGCAATTTTATCCTAAGCCCATGATCGAGATTGGCAATAGCCCGATAATAGCCCACATAATGAAAATATATAGCGCTTATGGCATTAATGACTTCATTATTTGTTGTGGCTATAAAGGATCGGTTATCAAAAAATATTTTGCAGATTATTTTTTACATACCAGCGACATAACCATAGATTTATCCAATAACAATATTGAAATTCATAAAAAAAGGGCTGAATCATGGAAAATTACCATGATTGATACTGGCTTAGACACGATGACGGGAGGCAGGATTTTGCGAATCAAAGATTATGTTGGCAATAATAGTTTTTGCATGACCTATGGCGATGGCGTGGCAAATATTGATATAAATGCATTAATAAATTTTCATAAAAAAAATAAAAAACTGGCAACCGTTACAGCAGTTCGAAACCCTGGACGCTTTGGGGCTATAGCTTTTGATAAGGATAATGTTATTGGCTTTCAAGAAAAACCAATTGGCGATGGTGCTTGGATCAATGGTGGATTTTTTGTTCTTGAGCCTGAAATTTTTGATTTAATTGAAGGCGATAATACAATCTGGGAACAAGGACCTCTTCAAAAACTTGCGAAAAATCAAGAATTAGTGGCTTATAAACATCATGGATTTTGGTCGGCTATGGATACTCTTAGAGACAAAAAAAATCTTGAATCGATGTGGGAAAATAATCAAGCGCCTTGGAAAATATGGTAGACCAGAATTTTTGGAAAAATAAAAAAGTTTTTATAACTGGTCATACTGGCTTTAAAGGAAGTTGGTTATCTTTATGGCTTCAAGAAATGGGGGCAAATATTTACGGATATTCCCTACCTCCGATAACTAATTTTAATCTTTTTAATTTGGCAAAGATAGAAAATTATATGACATCTACTTTGCAAGATATTGGTGACTTTTCAACTTTGAGTAAAGCAATATCTTCGCAAGAACCCGAAATACTCTTTCATCTGGCTTCGCAACCCTTAGTTAGGGCTTCTTATGAAAATCCTTTGGAAACTTATAAGACCAATGTAATGGGAACGGTAAATTTATTTGAGGCCATCAGAAAACAAAAATCTATAAAAAGCATAATTGTTATAACTAGCGACAAATGCTATAAAAATAATGAATGGATTTGGGGTTATCGTGAAAATGACCCATTGGGAGGAAGAGACCCCTACTCCAACAGCAAAGCCTGTGTTGAATTAATTTGCGAATCTTATCGAACATCATTTTTTTCAAATAACAAAATAGGCCTAGCCACAGCTAGAGCTGGAAATGTAATTGGAGGTGGCGATTGGTCTGAAGATAGATTGATAGCCGATATTTTAAAAACCTTTGATAAAAAAAATAAATTATATATCCGCAACCCAAATGCTACAAGACCTTGGCAACATGTAATTGAGGCAATATCTGGTTATCTGATATTAGCACAAAAGCTATGGCAAAATAGCGATGAATTTTCATCAGCTTGGAATTTCGGTCCACCAGCTTCTGCAACAAAATCTGTGGAATGGATTATTAAAAATTTATTATCACATTACGAAACAAAAATTGAGTATGAATTAGAAACTAAGCATCAACCGCATGAATCGCAACTTCTTGCGCTAGATAGCACCAAAGCCAATAATTTATTAGGGTGGAATTCAAAATGGAGTTTAGAAAAAACTTTAGAGGAAATTGCCAAATGGCATAAATCTTGGCTATCTGGCGATGATATGCGAGAGCAATCACTTAAACAAATTAATTCTTATTTAAATTCATAAAATCATGCTTAATTTAATTAATAAATGTGAAGTTTGCGGAAATAATTATATACAAAACTGAGTATTTTTTTAATAAAATCACTAATCGCAAAAAAAATATTTTTTAGTTTTTAAATTTTTTTGGCAATTGCGCATAAAACTTTGCCGTTGTCAATTGGAAATTCATATGTAGAAATTTCAACAAATCCAGATTGTTTTAAAAGATATTTTATGGATGGGTGGTTAAAGTGATTTAAATGTTCATGAATTCGAAATGGCTTGATTTTTTGCGCAAGTCTTTTGGATAAATTATCTCGATATTTTTTTGAAATTTTACTTAAAAATATTCTTTTTGGACTAAAAATACTGGCAAAATTTTCATTATTTTTGCTGTTATAAGAAGAGTAACCCCCATAATAAGGTACTTCAATAAAAAAATATCCACCTTTCTTAATCATATTGTAAATTTTATTAACAATAATATTTGGATAAGAAACATGCTCCAAACAGTGTTGTGAAATAACTAAATCAAATTTTTCAAAAGTTTCGATTGGAGTTTGATTGGAAATATTTTTAATATTTTGCTGTAGTTTTTCTTGCGTAATTTCAAAAATAAATTTTTCAGCATTCAAAAAAAGTTCGATATTAAGATTTTTGCCATCTCCACCACCAAAATCAAGAACTTTACCATTAGAAAAATTTAAATTTTTGGCTTTTAAAACATGTTGTAAATTATGAATTTTTCGTTGATTTTCTTGGTCAGTAGAAAATCTATTTTTTTGCTCAATAGAAAATTCTGGTTCAAATTTTTTACGATGATTTTTATATTCTTCACCAAAATAATCTTCGTAAAAAATTCCTAAATCTATATCACTTGGTCTAAAATCACCAAAAATAAAACCACAATTTGCACATTTATTAATATTGGACTTATTTGACCCCGAGATTTTCATTCTATCAAGCAAAAACTCAGCAATAAAAGCTGGTATTTTAATTAATTTTTTTGAACCACAATTAATACATTTATGCATATTTTTGAATAAATTTTTTAAAGATAGTTATTATATAATTTAATTGTTCTAAGCCAATTGATGGATAAACTCCGATCCAAAAACTATTATTCATTACAATATCGCTATTTTTTAAATTTCCTATAATTTTATAATTTTTATTTTGCATATAAGGTTGTTTTAAAAGATTGCCACCAAATAATAATCGAGTACCAATTTTATGT
The DNA here is from genome assembly GCA_049423025.1 of Rickettsiales bacterium. Taxonomy (GTDB): domain Bacteria; phylum Pseudomonadota; class Alphaproteobacteria; order Rickettsiales; family UBA1997; genus CAILUF01. The sequence goes on along the minus strand of JBMSPZ010000043.1, from coordinate 4,093 downwards.
TCTTCTAAAAAAATTATCAAATCTTGGCGCGAAAATTTTACATTTGGTTTTATAGTTAAGGCAAAGCCAAACCAAGATGGATTGGATTTATTTTCACTTTGCGGTAAAATAAAAAACTCCTCAAATTGCTGAAAATTTTTTAGCAAAAAATCGAAATTTTCTCTTCTTTTTTTTATGAATTTTTCAAGATGCTTAAGTTGCGAAAGTCCAACCGAAGCCTGCATATCGGTAATTTTTAAGTTATACCCTAAATGTGAATATGCATATTTATGATCATAGCCAAAAGGTAGATCTCCAATCTTTTGACAAAATCTTTTATTGCAAGTATTGTCTTGTCCAGTTTTGCAATAACAGTCTCTGCCCCAATCTCGGATTGATTCCATAGCCCTCTTTAAAACTGAGTTATTAGTAAAAACCGCACCGCCCTCACCCATTGTAATATGATGTGCTGGATAAAAACTTAAAGTTCCAACATCACCAAAAGTTCCGACTTTTTTACCATTATATTCAGCTCCAAGCGCATCACAGCTATCTTCAATTAAAAATAAGTTATATTTTTTTGCAATAGCGCTGATTTTTTCTAAATCAAAAGGATTACCCAGAGTATGGGCAATCATAATAGCCTTGGTTTTAGGGGTTATAGCTTCTTCTAATTTTGATGTGTCAATATTATAAGAAGGAATATCGACATCCAAAAAAACTGGAATTAGATTATTTGTTAAAATTGGATTAATTGTAGTTGGAAAGCCTGTAGCACAGGTTATAACCTCATCACCAGCTTTTAGAGCTTTGTCTTTAAGTAAATTTGATGTTAAGGAGCTCAAGGCAATTAAATTAGCTGAAGAGCCAGAATTGCAAGTTAAAACATATTTAACTTGCAAATAATTAGCTAAAGATTTTTCAAATTCTGCATTAAATCTTCCAGATGTAAGCCAAAAATCAAGCGATGCTTCAACCAAATTTTGTAAATCAGTATGGTCGTATACCTTGCCAGAAACAGGAATATAGGATTGAGAAGGAATAAATTTTTTAGCAAGATGATTTTCATCATAAAAATCCTTGACTAATTTAAGAATTTGTTGTTTTAAATCACTCATTTTTTTGCTAGGAATTTTTCAAATTTCCAGGCAGTTTCAATGATATTTTCAATTGAGGAAAATTTAGGTTGCCAATTTAATTGAGTTTTAATTTTTTGATTTGAAGCCACCAAGGAATCTGGGTCGCCAATTCGTCGAGGTTTATATTTGATATCAAATTTAATTTTTGTAATTTCAATCGCCTTATTGACAATTTCTTGAACCGAAAAGCCTGACTGCGTGCCAATATTAAAATAATAATGCGAGGCAGGATTATTTTGCAAATAATTTAGGATCGCCAAATGCGCTAGAGCAATATCTTTGACATGAACAAAATCACGAATACAAGTGCCGTCTTTGGTGTTATAATCATTACCATAAATATAAAAATCAATATCGTCACGCACCATTGCCCTCATTAGCAAAGGAATTAGGTGAGTTTCGAATTTTCTATTTTCTCCTAAATTATAATCCATATCAGCACCACAAGCATTAAAATAGCGAAGAATGGCGTATTTTAAGCCATGAATTTTGCCATAATCCTGTAAAACATTTTCAATGAATAATTTGGTTTTGCCATAGACATTTTCTGGCTTCTTTGGGTTATCTTCGTCGATTAAATTATTCGAAGACTCGTAAACCGAGGCAGTAGAAGAAAAAACAAAATAGGTTTGCGAAGAAAATTTTAGCAAAATTTCCAAGAAATTTAGAGTATTTATTACATTGTTACGAAAATAAAATTCGGGTTTTTCCATCGAAATTTTTGACTCAATACTTGCCGAAAAATAGAAAACTGCGTAAATATTATTTTCTTGAAAAATTTTAGTAAGCAAATCGCTGTTCGATATATTTGATTCAATAATTGTGAGATTTTGATGAGAAAATAATGGTCGAAAACTATTACTAAAATCGTCAATTACAATAACTTCATAGCCCTGCTGAAGCAATAGATTGGTCATGTTAGAACCAATAAAACCGCAACCACCTGTAACCAAAATTTTTTTTCTAGTCATTTAAAAAGATTAATTTAACAATATAAATTTATTTTAAAATTTTGATACCAAATTGTGGTTTTGTCAAGAGTCAATTCCAAATTATAGTGCTAATTTATTGATTTTACTAATGTAATTAAGTTTCTATATATTTTAAAACTTTTTTGGCTAAATCTGGCTCTAATTCTGGAGTCATTAAATGTAAAGGATTTGATTCCATTGATCCATCATTTTTTACCCTTGAAGATATTTTTGGAAAATAAGTCTGTTCAGGATCAATTTTAACAATAAAGGCAACACATTTTTTATTATTAAACAATTCTATGAATTTTTTATCATTAACAAAATCTTCATTTTTGATTTCCAATGCTTCAACTTCATAGGCTTCAAAGAGCTTGAACCAATTTGGAAAACCAAGACCAGTATTTATGTCGCAACCGACATATTTGCCATTAAAATAATTTTTTTGAGTCATGCGAATTGAAGCGTAACCGCTATTTTCAAAAATAAAAATTTTTAAATTCAAATTATTGGTGCTAGCCGTTGCAATTTCTTGTAGGTTTTGAGAAAAACCGCCATCTCCCTCAATTAAAATCGTTCTTTTATCTGGATTAGCAATTGAAGCCCCGATTGCTCCACTTAATCCATATCCCATCGAAGCTAGAGCCTTGTTATTTAATATTTTTTGACCAAATTTTTGATTAAAAGATTGCATTAATACCGTAGATGCTCCGCCACTGCTACATGGAATTATTATATCATTATTATTGCATAAAGTTGCTAAAATTAAAGAAAAATTATATGGTGATATAAAATCTTTAGCATTAGAGTTGCAGGCTTCATTAAGTGGCAATAATGCTTTAACATCTCGACAAAAATCAATCCAATTTTGATGGGAACCCAAATCTTCTTTTGATAATTTCATTAACAAATCATTGGCATCACAATTTAGTCCTATAAAAATTTTAGGATGCCCTTTATTAAGCTCATTTTCATCGCAGTCAATTTGAATAATTTCACCATTTGGTACAAATTCTTGATAATTAAAACCCGTCTGTTGCATACCTAGCTTTGAGCCAAATGCTACCAACAAATCGGCTTGTTGAAGCAAAATATTTGCATATCTTTGCCCCCAATTATCTGGTCTTCCAAAAAATAAAGGATGACTTGAATCAATTAAATCTATTCCATTCCAACTAGTTTGAATTACCACGCTGTCATTTGCCAAATTTTTTAACACTTCCGGCATAACTCCAAATTTATTGATACCACCACCTAGCAAAAAAACTGGTCTTTGGGCATTTTTTACTTTAGTTGCAATTTGTTTAATCTGCAAAGAGCTAGCAAATTTTAATTCGGAATTTACAAATTGTAATTTTTGTAAATTATCTTCATTTTTAATAGTTTTAGCTTGAATATCCAAGGGTATCTCAATAAAAATTGGACCCTTTCTTGGATTTTCCGCGATTTTCAAAATATTTAAAAAAGATTCTTTATTTATTAAATTATCAAGTCGAATTGCGTATTTGGTGATCGATTTAACAATTTCTACCCCGTCAATTTCTTGAATTCCTTTTTGACGAACTTTTCCATAAGACAAATCAGAAGTTTTAACTTGACCACCAATTACCAACAATTCTCTACTTTCAAAATACGCTCCCGCTATTGCTGTAACAATATTACTTAAACCCGGACCAGCAGTTACCAAAGCAAAAGCTTTTTGCTTATCTTGAAGAGCATTGAAGTATTCACAAGCTATGCCACAAGCCACTTCGTGAACCACAGGAATTACCTGAAAATAACGACTAGCGCTTTCAGTTAAGTGCATAATGTTACCACCACCAACACTAAAACAATGGGTATATCCCGTTTCTCTTAAAATTTCACATAAAAAATCTGAATATTTCATCATTAAATTTTTAAATTCTGTTTTTTAACATTTCAATTCTTTGTTTATCTTCATTAGCTATAGATTGGTAGTAAATTTTTTTATTATTCAACCATAATAATTCAAATTTAAATGCC
>JBMSPZ010000042.1:0-10343 GCA_049423025.1 Rickettsiales bacterium | reverse complement strand
TGCAGGTTTAGTAAAATTTGATTTTTTAGGATTAAAAACTTTAACCACAATTTTAGAAACTGTAAAGCTGGTGGAAAAAACTCGTAACCTAAAAATTGATATAAATAATTTACGATTAGACGATAAAGAAACTTTCAAAATGCTTGCCAGTGGCGACTCAATCGGAGTTTTCCAAATTGAATCTTCGGGTATGCGTTCGGTGCTTCGAAAAATGAAAGCCGATAAAATTGAAGATATAATTGCCCTTATTTCGCTTTATCGCCCAGGTCCGATGGATAATATTCCAACCTATATTCGACGCAAACATGGCGAGGAAGAAATTAAATATCCACACCCGCTTTTAGAGTCAGTTTTAAGAGAAACTTATGGGGTAATTGTTTATCAAGAACAGGTGATGGAAATTGCTAAGATTTTGGCGGGTTATAGCCTTGGAGGTGCCGATTTACTGCGTCGAGCTATGGGTAAGAAAATTAAGGAAGAGATGGATAAACAGCGCGAGATTTTCGTTTCTGGTTGTCAAAAAAATAAAATTGAAAATAATCAAGCCAATGAAATATTTGATTTGGTCGATAAATTTGCGGGCTACGGATTTAACAAATCTCACGCCGCCGCCTATGCGATGATTTCTTATCAAACCGCTTATTTGAAAGCGCATTTTTTGCCAGAATTTTTAACCGCATCGATTAATTTAGAGATTGATAATACCGATAAAATAAATATTTTTTTACAAGTCGCCAAAAGTCACAAAATTCCTGTGTTGCCACCCGATATAAATCAAAGTATGGCAGATTTTTCCATCGAAATTTTACAGTAAATGGATTATAAAACTAAACTCAAAAATATCACCAACTCCACCACCTTAAGCAAAGTTCCAAGCGATTCCCTCGGCTTTTTGGCCTCACAGATTTCCCATAATTTTTCTAATCAAGATAAAATTTTTATTGCTGAAAATGATGCTCAAATCAACATCATCAATCAGCAAATAAAATTTTTTTTACCCGAGCAAAAAATTCTAAATTTTTATGGATTTGATTGCTCACCTTACGATAAAATTTCGCCTAAACCGCAAATTCTAGCCAGTAGAATCAAGACCTTATACGAAATTATCAATCGTGGGGCAAATGAAAATTTTTTCCTAATTACTTCGGTTAATGCCATTGTTCAAAAAAATATTAGCCCTGAAATTGTCAAAAATTTAGGCTTGAGCATTAAGGCAAAAACCAAATATTCACTCTCGCAAGTTGTCGATTTTTTAATTGCTAAAGGCTATGAAAGAATGTCGAATGCTAATAATGTTGGAGAATTCGCTGTTCGGGGAGGTATTGTTGATGTTGTTATTATGCAGGCTTCCGATTTAATTGGTTATCGAATTGATTTTTTTGGCGATGAAATTGAGTCAATAAAAATCTTTGACCCAATTACGCAATTAAGCTATGAAAATGTTAAAAGTTTTGAGGTTTTACCCGCTAGCGAAGTAATTTTAAATCAACAAACCATCGCCAATTTTCGGGAAAAATATCGTAAGCTATTTGGCGCTTCAATCGATGACCAATTTTATCAGGCAATTTCCGCAGGTCGCACTTTTGATGGCATGGAGCATTGGCTTGCGCTTTTTTACCAACAAGATTTAGTTTCGATTATAGATTTTTTAAAAAATCCGATTATTTTTCATAATAATCAAATTTTTGATCAAATTAAAAACCGTCATCAAGAAATTTTGGAATTATATCAAACAAGATTTGAACAAAAAAAATCATCGCTAAATTTTTATAATCCAATCAAGCCAGAATTAATGTATTTTGAGCAAAAAGAAATTGTCGAAAAAATACAAAAAAATATCGCCATTAATTTTGCTTTTGGAGATTTAGACGAGTCGCAACGAAAAAATTCACGAGTTATTGATTTAAATGCCAAGTCGGTGCCCGATTTTTCTTTGGCATCAAGGGCAAATAAAAAAGATGTTTTGGAAATATTTCAAGATTTTTTACAAAATTATCGGCAAAAAAGAGTTGCCGTTGCAGTTTTAAGTGAAGGCTTCAAAGAGCGATTAAGTCGCTATTTTCATGATTACAACATCGCTTTAGAATTTATAAATAATTACGCAGATTTTACGAAAATTAAATTTGGTAAAATTGCCAGTTTTATTTTGCCAATGCAATTTGGTTTTGAATTTGATGATTTTATTGTGATTGGGGAGCAGGCGATTTTTGGCGAAAAATTACTTCGTCAAAAAATTTCCAAAACCGCTTCGCAAAGAATTTTAGAAGAAAGTTTGAGCATAAATCAGGGTGATTTGGTTGTGCATCGCGACCACGGAATTGGCAAATTTGATGGCATTCAAACCATCACCGCTCTTGGTATAAAGACCGATATGATAAAAATTATTTATGGTGGTGGTGATAATTTATTTGTGCCAGTTGATAATATTAATTTGATAACTCGATATGGCGCGGAAAATCCACTAATCCAACTTGATCGCTTGGGTGTTGCGGGTTGGAAAAATCGGCGAGAAGCGGTGCGTAAAAAAATTCGAGTAACTGCCGAGGAGCTTCTAAAAATCTCCGCTGAAAGGCAATTGAAAAAAGCCAGAATCTATGTTCCCGAAACTTTTTTCTATGATGAATTTAAGGCAAAATTTGGCTATGTTGAAACTCAAGACCAGATGAAAGCAATCGAAGATGTTGAGGGTGATTTGCAAAAAGGTTCGCCGATGGATCGCTTAATTTGTGGCGATGTTGGTTTTGGCAAAACCGAAGTTGCCATTCGAGCAAGTGCCATTGTTGCCAAGCAAAGCCAAGTTGCCATTATCGCTCCAACTACGATTTTGGTTAGGCAACATTACAAAAACTTTACCCAAAGATTCGCCCATACCGACATTAAAATTGCTCAATTATCGCGCATGGTTAGTAGTGGCGATGCCAAAAAAATTCGTGAAGAAATCGCCGATGGTTCAATTAAAATCATCATCGGCACTCACGCCTTATTGCAAAAATCAATTAAATTTCATGATCTTGGATTGTTGATTATCGATGAAGAACAGCATTTTGGCGTCGCTCAAAAAGAGATGTTAAAAAAAATGCGCAATAATATTCATGTGCTAACCTTGTCGGCAACCCCAATTCCAAGAACTTTGCAAATGTCTTTGGCAGGAGTCCGTGATTTAAGCCTGATTGCCACCCCTCCAATCGATAGAATTGCGGTGCGAAATTTTGTGATGACCTATGACAGCGTTATCGTCAAAGAAGCAATAATGCGTGAATATAATCGCAGTGGCAAGGTGTTTTTTGTGGTGCCGAGAGTCAAGGATATTGAGGAGATGGAGCCAAGGCTGAAAAATTTACTGCCCGATTTGAAAATTAGGTTCGCCCATGGTCAAATGTCGGCAATCGAACTTGAAGACATAATGAATGATTTTATTGATGGCAAAATTGATGTGTTGCTGTCAACTACCATTATTGAGTCGGGAATTGATATTTCAAGCGCTAACACCATGATAATTTATAAGGCAGAAATGTTTGGCTTGTCGCAATTATATCAACTTCGTGGCAGGGTTGGTCGAGGCAAAATCCGTGGCTATTGCTATTTTATGCTCAGTAACAAACAACATTTACCAAAAGAAGCCAAGCAAAAATTGGAGGTAATGCAAAATCTCGATGACCTTGGAGTCGGCTTTAGCATTGCTTCTTACGATATGGATATTCGCGGTAGTGGTAATATTTTGGGCGACGAACAATCGGGGCATATCAAAGAAACTGGGGTTGAGCTTTATCAGCAAATGCTAATTGAAACTATTGATAAAATAAAATATAGTGCCGAAATGCAAAATAATGATGTTAACACCAATATTACCGATTATATTTTTACCATTAAACTCGGAATTTCTCTTACTATACCAACCGATTATATGCAGGATTTGGCTTTACGCATGAGTTTTTATAAGAAAATTTCTAACATCAAAAATGCTCAAGATCATGAAGATTTGATTAATGAAATGACCGATAGATTTGGTAAAATTCCGCAAGAAGTTATGAATTTATTTGAGGTTGCATTATTAAAAATAGAGTGTAAAAATTTAAATATTAATTCCATAGAAATTGTTAATGATGGTATGTTAATAGGTTTTTATAACAATTATTTCGCCAAGGCAGATAGCCTGATGAAGCTTATTTTTGATAATAAAAATTCTATAAAATTATATAAAGAACATAAATTATTATTTATTGGAAAATTTGATGACAAATCTTCAAAATTTAAGTTTTGCTATGAAATATTGTCAAAATTAAAGAAATTATAAAAATGCCAAAATTTTTAAAATTATTTTTAAAATTACTAAAAAAAATTCTCAATTTTTTTAAAAAACTTTTTAAAAAAACACATCACGATTTAGTCGAAGAAAAAAAGCATTATATTGGCGAAAAAAAGCATCATATCAATAAGCATATATCCAAAAAAGTCGAAGAAGATGAGGAAAATTTTATTAAAAAAGATGATGTAATCAAAAAATCTTCATCGACCCAAATTTCAGAAAATAAAGAGGTTAATGATATTGTTGAATTACTTCGTCAAACCAAAATCCGTCCCTTAACCAATCAGCAACGCAATCTTGACCGCGAAGAGGGAGGTGTTGAGCATGAAGAAAAAGAAACCGAAATTCATGTCGATGATAATTGGGACAATCGAGGTAAAGAGGTAGAGGAGATGGAAAATTCTCATCCGATTAACAAATCTTCGGCAAAAAAATCGATGATTTGGAATTTAAAAAGAAAGCGTGCGCAACAAAAAAAGATTGAAGAAGAAGTTGCGGACTTAAATAAGGATTTAAAAAAATCCAAAGCCGAGCAAAGTCAAGACGGCAATATTTTTGACAGCCGAAAGACTCAATCCATCAAACAAAAAATCCAAGGTCTAAAAGAAGACAGAACAGACTTCAAACCACCCTCCAGATCCAGATAACAATCTTCGATTTTTTAAAGTTCGATTAAATTAAAATTTCCGTTTTAAATTGCGAGAGTGAGGCTTAAAGTTTATTTGAATTACTTTAAACTGATTGTTAAAGAATAAATAAAATTAAAAAAATTCCTAAAATTGTATAAATTACAAAGGCGAGAGGTCGTAACCTCTCGCCTAATTTTGTGAGTAATTTGATTTCTCAAAATACTCTTGTTACCAGCTTGACTACAAATTCCCCAATTTGTTTTATTTAATAAATTTAAAAAATAATTTATTAAAATTTTTGACACTGGCTATTTATGATAATAAAATAAAAAAATATTCTATCAACAAATTTTTTTTAAAAAAATGATTAAATCAAATTATCGTCTTGGATTAGATTTAGGAACTAACTCAATTGGCTTTGCAATTCTTGAACTAGATCAAGAAAATTCTCCTAAAAAAATCATTGATTCGGGTGTAAGAATTTTTTCTGATGGTCGCGAGCCAAAAACTGGTGAACCCTTGGCGGTGGCAAGAAGAGTTGCTCGCGGAATGCGTCGTCGTCGTGATCGTTTTTTATCACGAAAAAAAACTTTAATGAATTACTTGATTCAAATTAATTTGATGCCACAAGATGAAATTTCTCGTAAAAAATTAGAATTATTAAATCCTTACGAACTTAGAACCAAAGCAATTTATGAGGAATTAAAACCCGAAGAATTAGCTCGAGCAATTTTTCATTTAGCACAAAGAAGAGGCTTTAAAAGCAATCGCAAAGAAATTCAAAAGGAATCTGAAATTTCAAATGAAGATAGTGAAAAAAAATCAAAAAAAGATAGTACCAAAATAACCGACAATGATAAGCGTGAAGAGTTAGCAAAGCAAATTCACGAAAGTAATTCAAAAACTTTAGGTGAATTTTTGTATAAACAAAGATTATTGCAAAATCTTTCAACCCGTTCCAAGCCTGATGAAAATGCACTTTATGCCACTCGTAAAATGTATGAAGATGAATTTGAAATTATAAAAAATAATCAACAAAAATTCCAAAAAATTTCTCAAGAAAATTGGCAAAGAATTCATGAAATAATTTTCTATCAAAGACCTTTAAAATCTCAAGATAAAGGTTTTTGTCGCTTCATAAATAAATTCAAATTTGAAGACAAAAAATTGCCCGATTGGGCAGAAAATATATTTATTAATCGCAATCAAAAAGAATATCCATTTGGCTTGCCAAGGGCTTATTTGGCTTTGCCGAGCTATTGCAAATTTAGAATTTTATCGGAAGTAAATAATTTAAAAATAAAAAATTTAAGAACCCGCGAAATAATTGAATTAACCCCTGAGCAAAAACAGCAAATAATTGAAAAACTTAATTCACAAAAATCTCAAGTTAAGTTTTCTGCCTTAAGAAAATTAATCAGTACCAAAAGCGAGAGTTTTACTGGCGATGATTTTGAATTTAATTTGGAAAGCCAGAGAAGAGAAGGATTAGATGCCAATCCAACTGAATCTTTATTAAAGAATGAAAAATATTTTGGTAAAAATTGGCATAATTTTTCACTTGAAAAACAAGATGAAATTGTTGAATTTTTACTTGAGGAAGATAACGAGTTAAACATTGAAAATAAGGCGTTGAAAGAATGGAATGTTAGTGAAATTCAAGCCAAAAATCTTTCTAAACTTACTATCAATTCTTTCTCAAATTCAAGAGTTGGATCAATGTGTAAGGAGATTTTACAAAAATTATGCAAAACCATCGAACAAAATAATTGTCGTTACGATCAGGCTTTAAATATCCTTGAGATCAAACATAGCGATGAAGCCAACGGAAATGGCGATCAAGATTTTCTGCCATATTATGCCGAAGCAATTCCAACTTCAGTTGTTGCCGTTAAATCAAAAACCGCCTCACAAGAAGAGAAATATTTTGGCAAAATTGCCAATCCAACTGTCCATGTTGCTTTAAATCAATTGCGAAAAGTTGTGAATTCAATCATCAAAGATTATGGTAAGCCAACTGAGATAAGTGTTGAATTGGCAAGGGATTTAAAACAAACTAAAGACGAAAAAAAGCAAACTGAAAAACAGCAAAAACAAAATGAAAAAGACAATAAAGAAGCGGAAGAATTTTTAAAAGAATTTAACCAAATTAATAATTACCAGAATCGTTTGCGTTATAAATTATGGAAAGAATTAAATATTAATGACTGCAATGATCGCAAATGTATTTATAGCGGAGAGACTATTTCAATTTCCAAACTTTTTTCTCCCGAATTTGAAATAGAACATATTTTACCATTTTCTAAAACTCTTGACGACTCTATTGCCAACAAAACATTGGCTCACAAATCCGCCAATAATTTTAAAGGCAATCGCTCGCCTTTCGAAGCTTTTGGAAACAATAATGGTAAATATAATTACGAAGAAATTTTATTGCGTTCAAAAAATTTACCAAGACATAAAAGATGGCGATTTGAAGCGGGTGCAATAGAAAAATTTAATGATCAAAATTATTTTTTAGCAAGCCAGCTCAACGATACTCGATATTTATCTAAAATTGCCAAACAATATCTTTCACAAATTTGTAAAAAAGAAAATATTAACATCGCCAATGGCAAACTTACTTCAATTCTTCGTCATTCTTGGGGTTTAAATTCGATTCTCAACGATGAAAATGAATCGCAAAATAATACTTCCAAAAATTTAACATTAGAAAATTTTGATGCCGAAACTGGCGAAGTTTTTTCTGAAAATGTTAAAGAAAATTCTAAAGAAAAATCCAAAAAACCTCACAAAAAAAATCGTGATGATCATCGCCATCATACCATTGATGCGATTTGCATTGCTATGACCGATCGCAAATTATTACAACAAATTTCTCGTGATAATGCCCGTGATTTTGATTTAGACCGTTTAGAAATCAAACTCCCAAACCATTGGAATTCCTTTCGTGAAGATGTAAAAGAAACCATAGAAAAAATTATTGTTTCCCACAAAATTGATCATAGCGAGGCTGGAAAATTGCATGATGAGACTTATTATGGAGTTCTTAATTCTCCAGAAAAAATTGGCAATGATGAATATAATGTCGTTTCTAGAAAATCATTTGAAAGTCTGACTATTGGTGAAGTTGAAAAAATTAGGGATAATAAAATCAGAAGTGAATTATTGGAGCAACTTAAGGGCTTTGAAAATGATAAAGAGAAAATAAAAAATATATTGTCTAACTATCAAATTAATGGAAAAAAAATTAAGCGAATTAGAGTTTTAAAAAAAGAAGCTCGAATCAATATTATCGAACATGAACAACTTTGTCTTAAAGAAAAAAAGCTTGGAATTATTGAAAGTTTAATTCATAAAAAAGGTGTGGTTGGGGGCAATAGCCATATTGCAATTTGGGAATTACCAAAAAAGAATTTGGAATTTTTTAACATTTTAAAATATAACGAAAAAAACAAAAAATATAAAGACCTTGTTAATCAACTTTCGCCTGAAAAAAGAATCGAATTTTTTGATTTTATTGAAAATAAAAATGGTCTCAAAATGTTCGAAAGATTCAAAAATTTTCAAAACGAAAATGATTTTTGGGTTGCTGAAGATTTTAGTTTTGCAATCACCTGTCCAACAAATCTTGACAATGCTCGATTAAATTTAATTAAACCTCATCCATCGGCAAAACAAATTGAAAAATTATATAACGGAGACATGATGAGTCTTAATCATAAAGGGAAAAATGTAATTGCAAATGTTGCTAAATTGGTTCCTTCAAATTCTGGGATTGCATTATTTTCACATCTAGAGGCAACCAAAGATTCCAAAAAACAAATTTGGCTTTCATTTAGTAATTTTAAAAATTCACAACTGAAAAAAATCTTTATAACTCCTTCAGGAAAAATTCACGATTCTGGCCCAATTTTTAAAGAAAATAATTAAAATGGGAAGAGTTATTGAAATTGCGGATCCATTGGTTTCATTATCGCTAAATCGTGGATTTATGAAGGTTTGCGTCGAAAATATTGATAAAGCACAAATTCCAATATCTGACATCGATATTTTAATTTTAAATCCAAGTGGTGCAACACTTACAACAAGTTTGCTAAATGAATTATTGGAAAATGGTGCAATAGTTTTGGTTCTTGGAAAAAATTATTCACCTAATGGCATATTTTATCCAACTAATCCGCATTATCTTCATAAACATAAAATTAACCTTCAAATTAATGCTACCAAACCTTTAAATAAAAGGTTATGGCAGGCTATTGTTAAAGCTAAAATTTTAAACCAGGCCAAAATATTATCTTTTTTTTCGAATGACGAAGAAAAACAATTATTAGAACTTGCTAAAAAGGTTAATTCAGGAGATCCAGAAAATATTGAAGCTCAAGCTGCAAAAAAATATTGGCGTAAATTATTTGGAGATGATTTTCGAAGAGATTATTCTTCTACTGGCATAAATTCATTACTAAATTATGGCTATGCAATTTTAAGATCTAGTACTGCCAGAGCAGTTTTTTCTTGTGGATTAAATCCATCAATTGGCATTCATCACAATAATATGGAAAATGCATTTTGTTTAATTGATGATTTAATTGAACCATATCGCCCGATAGTTGATTTTGTTGTAAAAAGAATTTTAGAAAATAATAAAAATTTAATTGAACTTAATAAGGATCACAAAAAAATTTTAATTAAAATATTGGAAATAAAAATTTCAATGAATAACGAAAATATGATTTTACAAAATTCAATCTTAAAATTTTGTCAATCTTTTGTAAATAGCTTGGAGCAAAATGAAGAAAAACTGGAATTTCCATTATCACCTTTACCAATTGAATTTGAGATTTTGTAAATATATTATTAGACTTTATAGAAAATTTATTTATTTTAATTCAAGTTAAGAATAAAATAAGTAAATAATGAATAACAATTTATCATCTTATCGAATTTTGTGGATACAGGTTTTATTTGATTTACCAGTTGGAACTGACAAACAAAGAAAGTCGGCATCAAACTTTAGAAATTCATTGCTTGATTTGGGCTTTGAAATGGCTCAATTTTCAGTCTATCAAAAATTTTGTAATGGCACCGAAAGTGCTGAAAAATATATTAAATATGTTGAAAAAATTGTGCCTGAATCTGGTAAAGTTCACATTCTAAAATTTACCGATAAACAATATGAAAATATTATTACATTTAACGGCAAAACAGAAAAAAAATCGCCAAAAAATCCAGAGCAATATGAGCTTTTTTAGACAAAAAAATTCATTTTTTTTAAGTTTAAATCAGCTTGGGAGCCTTAATTTGTAGGGCTCCCAAAGTTCCTATTCTAACAAGGGGGAATTTGTAGTCAAGCTGGAACGGGTAAGAGCACGATCTTTAAATGAATAATATTATAACAAGGGGGAATT
>JBMSPZ010000041.1:0-10366 GCA_049423025.1 Rickettsiales bacterium | reverse complement strand
ATTAATTACCATTTTTTTCTCGTTTTTTTTATTTATTTTTGGTGCCATTTTTTGCTATTTTTTCATTCTTCCTTTAACTTTGGAATTCTTCTCGGCTTTTGAAAATAAAGGCTCCGCAATAGATGGTCAGATGCCAATTTATTTAGAAACTAAAATAAGTGAATATCTAAATTTTACCATAAATTTACTATTTGGTTTTGGTATTGCATTTTTATCACCTTTGTTCTTGCTTTTTTTATTAAAAAGTGGTGTTGTAAATGTTAAGGATTTAAGTGCAAAAAGAAGGTATTGGATTGTAATAATTTTTATATTATCAGCAATCCTTACTCCTCCAGATGTCTTAAGTCAGATTAGCTTGGCAGTTTTATTAATTCTTTTATTTGAAATTGTCATTTTAATTGCTAAATATATTAACAAATAATTTTATAAATTTATGGCTACAGTTAAAAAAACTGCAACTAAAACCGTTGCTAAGAAAGCTCCTGCTAAAAAAGTAGTAGCTAAAAAAGCTCCTGCTAAAAAAGTAGTAGCTAAAAAAGCTCCTGTTAAAAAAACTGTTGTTAAAAAAGCTCCTGCTAAAAAAGTAGTAGCCAAAAAGAAATAGTTTAATAATTGTTTTTTTATAAACGCAGGGTAAATTTATCCTGCGTTTTTTTATGGGTTAAATATAACTCCACCCACGCATCCGTCTACATCTTTGCAGTCAGTAGTTTTTTTGAAGCTTATAGGTAAATTTAATGATGATCTTACAGCTAAAAATGCAAAAGCTTCAGCTTCAATAGAATCAATATTAAAACCCGCTTCTTTAGCTGTTAAAATTTCAATATTTGGTAATGATTTTTTAATATAATTAACTAATGTTAAATTATAGGCTCCGCCACCGCATATTATAATGATTTTAGGTTGAAAATTTTGTTCAATTTTATGTTTTAAATTTATGGCAAAAATTTTGCAATAATTTGCGAAAATATCATTAACCTCGAGATGGTTTAAGGGTGCCAACACCTCATCAAAATCATTACGAGAAAAAGAAATTGGGTGCTTGATTTGAAAAATTTTATGTTGCATGATTTGACTAATCAATTCTTCATTAAGCATTCCAGTTGAAGCCAGTTTGCCTTCATCATCAAAATTTTTATTAAAATATTTTTGCATTTTATCGTTAAAAACCGCATTACCAAAACTTAAATCACTGGCAAATAAACTCTCAATATTATCTTTAAAATAAGTATAATTGGCTACTCCACCAATATTCAAAACCATTAAATTTTGAAATTTATTTCTAAATAAATGATAATGATAAATCGGGACTAAAGGCGCACCCTGCCCGCCTCTAGCTATATCTTTTGAGCGAAAATTTCCAATCACTTTTATATTAGTTTTTGTTGCCAAATTTTGTGAATTTCCAATTTGCCAACTAATATTTAAGTTTGGATTATGATAAAGAGTAAGGCCGTGAAAGCCAATTAAATCGATATCTTGGGATTTTAAATTATTTTTTTTTAAAAAATTATTAACTAATTCAATATGATGATTAGTAATAATATTTTCTAACTCACAAATTTCATTTACCAAAATTTTTTCAAAAAATATTTTTTTAATCTGGATTTGTAAATTATCTTCAAAAGCAAAATAATCGGTTTTAAGAACTTTTATATAATCAAAACCATCAGTTTCAATTAAAGCCAAATCAATGCCATCAAGCGAAGTTCCGCTCATTAAGCCAATTGCCTTAAATATTTTAGCCATAAATTATTTGATTAAAAATATTGGTAAAATTAATTTTTTTATCAAGATTGGATTTATTCACAAAATACAATTTTTGATAAATATCATTGGTGATATCAAGAAAATTTTTTGCCGAATATTTAGCAAAAATCATTTGAAAAACCTCTTGCTCTCGATAATAAAAATTAACATTTTTGCTTAGGGTATTTTTGCAAATTTTGTTACAAAAATATTTTAAAATTAACTCAATATTGAAATAGGAAAAATTTTTTTCGCCAATTTTTTTTAATATTGATGAATTAATTTCCATTTCCAAAAATGAATTTAATAAATCTTGATAAATTGCGATTATTTCTTCACCATTAGTGATGGCGAGTGCTGGCGAATTATCGGTAATTTCGCTCAAAAATTCATAATCTTTACTACTTAAATTTATTTTTTTACTATGCAAAATTTCAGTAAAAATTGATACTGAAAATTCATGAATTTTTTCAATATAACAACGGGATTTAATAGTTGGCAAAACTTTAGACAAATTATGAGCAATTAAAATAATAAAAACTCCATTTTTTGGCTCCTCTAGATTTTTTAACAAATTATTAGCAGAATTTTTATTCATCTCACAAACCGCATCTATGATTAAAAATCTTGGCTTGTCAAGCGCAGGTGTATGATTAAAAAAACTAACCAAATCCTGAATTTGCCCGATAGCAATTTCTTTTTTTTCAGGAAGTTTTTAAATAATTTTGATATTGGAAAAGTTTGGATCATCAATTATTTCAGCACAAAATTCTTTAGCAAAACTAGCTTTGCCGGTGCCTTTTTTGCCAGATAAAATTATGGCATGATGTAATTTGTTAGATTGAAATAAATTAGTCCATTTTGTTGAAATATTTTCAAATCCTATCATATTATAACTTGCCTTGAAGATAATGAATTAACAGGTTTTGCTTAATTTTTTGCTCTTTGGAGGTTTTAAAATCTTTGACCACAGCGTCTTGATTTTTCATTTCCTCTTCGCCAATTATAACTACAAATCTTGAATTGTTTTGTGAAGATTTTTTCATTTGTTTTTTGAAATTTCCATCATAAACAAAATCAACTTCAAAGCCAGCCTTTCTGAGTTTATTGGCTATTTCGAAGGCGCATAATTTTTCATTTGCAGAAATGTAATTTACACTAATGGAAATTTTATTTTCCTCTGGCAAATTTGAAAGTAGCATTAACCTCTCAATTCCGCCCGCAAAGCCAATTGCAGGGACTGCTTTTTGCGACATTTTTTCAACAAAATTATCATATCTTCCGCCCGCCAAAACTGCATTTTGCGCACCATCATTATCCATTACGAATTCAAAGACAGTTGAAGTGTAATAATCAAGACCCCTTACTAACTTTTGATTATGGGTATATTTTATAGAAAATTTTTCGAGTAAATTTAAAATATTTTCAAAGGATTCTTTTGCCTCATCGCTATAAAATTTTTCAATAGTTGGCGCATCTTGCATTATTTCAATATCTGCTTCATCCTTAGAGTCTAGGATGCGAAGCGGATTTTTTTGCAAACGATTTTTTGAATCTTGCGACAAATCATTTGCAAATTTAGTGAAATAATTTTGTAAGGCTTGACTATATTTTTGCTTGGTTTCGTTACATCCAAGGGAATTGATTTGTAAATCCAAATTATTGACAATTCCTAAATCTTTTAAAATATTTCTCGCCAATATTATCATATCAACATCGCAGAGATAGTTTTCTTCGCCAAAAAACTCAAAATTAATTTGATGAAACTGGCGTTGCCTTCCCTTTTGGGGTCGGTCATATCGAAAAACTGGTCCATAAGAAAAGAATTTTCTTGGCATAATTTGCATTAATTCGCCATTAGAAATCAAGGCTCTAACTATTCCAGCAGTAAATTCAGGACGAAGAGTAATAAAATTATCTGAACGATCTTGAAATTTATAAACTTCTTTTGAAATTATATCAGAAGCCTCGCCTAAATTGCGCTCAAAAATTTCGCTAAATTCAAAAATTGGAGTTTGTAACTCTTCAAAACCGAAGGTTATAGAATTTTTACGGGCAATATCAATGATATTATTGAATTTTTTTATTTCAGTTCCAAACAAATCTTTTGTTCCGCGAACTGGCTGAAGTTTAAAATTTGACATCAATTTAAATGTTTTTTTATTAAATTATATGGTTTAAAATAATTATTACAAAATTAATATTTTAAATAAAGATTTTATTTTAACTTTTTACAATTTCGATTTTTTCATGACCAACTCAATCAAACATATTCGCAATTTCTCTATCGTTGCCCATATTGACCACGGAAAATCTACCTTATCGGATCGCTTAATTCAGGAATGCGGTGCCATTGAAGAGCGCGAAATGACTTCACAAATTTTAGATTCAATGGATATTGAAAAAGAACGAGGCATCACTATTAAAGCGCAGACTGTGCGTTTAAATTATAAAGCCGAAGATGGAAATAATTATATGCTCAATTTAATGGATACTCCAGGGCATGTCGATTTTGGCTATGAGGTTAGTAGATGCTTGTCAGCTTGCGAAGGCTCAATTTTAGTAGTCGATTCCACCCAAGGCGTCGAAGCTCAAACTTTAGCAAATGTTTATCAGGCTATCGATAATAATCACGAAATCGTTCCAGTTTTAAATAAAATTGATTTACCAGCTTCCGACCCACAAAAAGTAAAAAAACAAATCGAAGATGTTATTGGAATTGATGCCAGCGAGGCAATTTTAGTTTCCGCTAAAACTGGTGTCGGCATTCACGATACCCTTGAAGCAGTTGTAAAAAAATTACCACCACCAAAAGGCAATATTGATGGCGATTTCAAGGCACTTTTAATCGATAGTTGGTATGACCAATATATGGGCGTAATTGTTTTGGTTCGAGTTATCGATGGCATTTTAAAGAAGGGTCAAAAAATCAAAATGATGGCTACTAATGCAGTTTATCAAGTTGATTCTGTTGGCTTTTTTACTCCAAAAAAAATATTTTGTGAAGAATTAAAAGCAGGTGAAGTTGGTTTTATAAATGCCCAAATCAAGCAAGTAGCCGATTGTAGAGTTGGCGATACTTTAGTTTTGTCAAATAATGATAATGCTCAAGCCTTACCCGGATTTAAACAAAATCAGCCTGTAGTTTTTTGCGGGATTTATCCAATTGACGCTTCGGAGTTTGAAAAATTCCGCGATGCTTTGGCAAAACTTCATTTAAACGATGCCAGCTTTGAATACGAACCTGAAACATCTTCCGCCCTTGGTTATGGCTTTAGATGCGGATTTTTGGGCCTACTTCATCTTGAAATTGTTCAAGAAAGATTGGAACGCGAATTTGACCTTGATTTAATCACGACAGCCCCATCAGTGGTTTATAAAATTCATTTGCGTGACAATTCTATGGTAGAAATTCACAGCGCTCATGAAATGCCCGATCCAACTAAGATTGAAAAAATGGAAGAGCCTTGGATTAAAGCCACAATTATGACTCCTGACGAATATTTAGGTGCAGTCCTTGATTTATGCACCCAAAAACGCGGTGTGCAAAAAGAACTAACTTATGTTGGCGAAAGAGCGATGCTAATTTATCGCCTGCCCTTAAATGAAATTGTTTACGATTTTTATGATCGCTTAAAATCATGTTCAAGAGGCTATGCAAGCTTTGATTGGCAAATGGATGGCTATGAAGATAGTCAACTTGTAAAACTTACCATCATGGTCAACGCCGAGAGCGTCGACGCCTTATCTTTCATTACTCACAAAACTCGAGCCGAAAGTCGAGGTCGAGCGATTTGCGCCAAACTTAAAGATTTAATTCCAAGACAAATGTTTGCAATCGCCATTCAGGCTGCAATTGGTGGCAAAATTATAGCTCGCGAAACAGTTTCTGCGATGCGTAAAGATGTAACCGCAAAATGTTATGGAGGCGATATTTCGCGTAAGAGAAAATTACTTGATAAGCAAAAAAAGGGTAAGAAAAAAATGCGTGAAATTGGTAATGTAGAAATTCCACAAAGTGCATTTTTAGCTGCTTTAAAACTTGATGAATAAAATTTGATATAGAATTTTAATTTAAATTTTGAATTTTTTTATAATCAAAAATCTAATGAATTGAATAAGTATATTATAATGAATTTATTATAGTCTTTTTAGGAAATTCTTCCTTTTTCTTTTTCCAAGCATCTTTCGATATATCTCTTTTCAATAGCTTCAAAATTTTTAATCATTTTATCCCTAATTTCGAAACAAGGCAATTGTCTATCAAACTTTGGATTGATGATTGTTTGCAAAAATAATTCTAATGATTCTTGATGCTCCATATTTTGCATGGCTTTAAAAAAATTATCACTATTGTCAACATTGTCATAAAGATCTTGTAAAAAATTTTTAAATTTTTTTAAATTATTTTTTTTCATAAATTCAACTAAATCATCATCTTGCGAAGATTTGGTTATGTCCATTCTATCAACATTTTTAAGAGCCGTTAATAGTAAATCTCCTCTTCTAGTTATAAAACCAGTTAAATTTTTTTTCAAACCCTCATCTAATTCTCTTTTAATAGGTGAAACATCTTCTAAATTAGCTAATTTATGGAATAAATCTCTAAAAAAATATTTATCATCTTTTAACAAATTTACTTCATCGGATTCATATTTAGCAATTTTTTTAAAGGCACCAGCTACATAATCTTTGGTATATTTTTCTGACTCCTCCCTGAAAAGTTTTTTTAATTTATCGGTTATTACAACCATTTGCTTTAAATCATCTAAACCCGCTCCCCTTGCGTGACCCACACCCTCTCTCGTTCCTTTGGATCCATATGAAACTATTCTTTTAAAACATTCTTCCACTTGATGCTCTGCGTCTTTTGAAGTCATCAAATAAGCGGTATAAGCATATAATATATCCCTTAAATTATCATTGCTATTTTTTGAAGTTTTGATTTTAGAATTTTCATATAATTGCTTCAAACACTCTTCTAAATTATCATGAAAAGCACTTTTTAAATCACTAAATCTTAAAACCCCAGCCGGCTCTTTTGGAATATCTGCTAAAAAATCTCTTTTTCGATTTATTAAAGGCTCATCTTCCTGACCAGATAAATCAAGAATTGAGGTTTTAAAATTATATTCTGTTGACTCTCCAACCAACAATGATCTTAATTCATTAATATCGCTTTGCTTTAAATCCCTAACTACTATTGGGGCTGTGGATGGCAAGCTAACAGGCTCTTCACAATTTAAAACTTCAATTTCACTAATTTGTGATTCTTTTGTTATATTTTCTTCATGTTTATTTGCATCTATTAACGAATTAATTTTATCATCGCAAGTTTTAATTGCTATTTTTGTTTCACTATTTTGCAAATCAAAATCAGCTTCAATTAATTTTTTAAAATTATCACTGGATTTTGAAGCATAAAAATTTAATTCTTCTTTAATCTTTTGAAACTTGGTCATTACCATTTCATGGTCAAACCCAACCTCATAATCATTATCAAGACTACCTTCAATTGAAGATATTTTTGCTTTGGTTTTACTGGTTTTAAACTGATATTTATGAATTTCATAGGCACTTATTAATTCTTGCTGAGAAATTTTAATATTAGCCATATTACAAAATTCTTCAAACGCCCTCTCTTTAAAAGCCTCCTCAATATTATTAGCTCGGTTGAGGTAAATTAAATTCTCATATTTTTTTATATCCGATAAAATTTCAATTTTTTTCAAAAGTTTAGCTTTTCTATTTTCATAGTAAGCCATTTCATCTTCACCTTTTCTTAAGTTGATTTTTAGTTCCTTATTAATCAAATCTAAATCATTTTCAGAACCAATTTTTTTCTTATTAAATGCATTTATGAGTTTAATTGACATCGCTTTGACCCTTGATAAATCACAATTATCTTGTTTTAAAAAAATTTCATAAAACTCATCAAAAGATTTTTTAAGTTTATCATCACATTTTTCTTTAAATTTTGAAAAATGATCGAATTTAATTGATCTTTCTCCTCTTATAGCATCTCGTTTATTTTCTTTTTCAGATTCTTTGGATTTAGTTTGAATTTTTAAAGGTCTTGCAGAAATTAACGAAAAATAATCTTTCAATTTGTCTGCAAGCCTATAATTTGATTGAATTTTTCTCTCAAATTCTTCTTTAATTTGATTGGTAATTTTGGTTAGCAAATCCTCACTCTCAATTTGCTCATCTGGATTTTGAAATTTGTATAATTCTGTTTTATATGTAATTAAAAAATTCATAACAATTTTAGGGGTAACACAGGGTAAATAAGGATTATGATTGCCTTGCCCATTGACCAGCGATTTTAATTCAACACTACTAAAATCATCTAAATTATAAATTAAATCATAAATATTATTTACAAAATCCTCTTTATTCTCAAGAGCCAGAAATAAAGAATGAAACAATTTATTATTAGAATCAAAATTTGCTTCATATAATGGATTAAGGAAAGCAGATTCGGAGCTATATTTATTTCTTGATTTAAATCCAAACAATTCTTTTTTGAATGCACCATCTTTAATATCAACACACTCATAAAATTTTTTTATATATAAACTATTTAAAGCTTTTAATAAAGTTATATCTCTATCTTCTTCTAAAGCAGTCTTTGAATAATTTTTTTGAGAAGTTTTTGTTCTAAAATATCCATTTAATAATTCACTATATTCTCTTTTTAATTCTTCATCACTTGCTTCTCTGTTGTTTTCATTCCAAAATTGTCTTTTAAAAATATGAGAAAAACATCTATCTGCCTTGGCAATAAAAAGAATATCTTCCTGTAAATTTGAATCAGTTTTGATTTTTTTGGATATTGAATTAATAAAGTCATATTTAAAATTTTTAAAATTACCTTCAACCAAAATTTTATCAATTAATTTATCAAATAATTTTGAATTAGATAGCTCAATATTAAAAACTTTATTTGGTTCATTTTTAAAAAAATTTATTATTTTAGTTGCCGGAACTTTTTTTAAAAATTCATCATAAAATTTATCCACTCGATCATCTTCCTCAAACTGAAGAGTTAAAATATTTTCAACAAAATCATCGCTAAAATCCTCTGGATTATATCTTTTAAGCATCGAATTCGCATAAGCAAAGGAGCTCCCTCTAACTGATAAATATAATGAGGAATTTTCTTGAAATTTATCTCTTTCAATAGAATTTGAATCTATTTTTTTATCAATAAAATCAATAAATCCATCAATATATTCTTCATCCTTACAATCACAAACCAATAACATTAAATCCATAGGTTTTAATGATTTTTTAGAAAGTAATTCTTTTATTTTACTAACCTCTAGGCTTTTTAATTTTTCGATTTGGGCTTTTGCTAACTCATCTTGTCCAAGTTCAAACAATAAACTTACAAAATTTTCATTTTTAAAAGGCAAATTAGCCAAATCATCAAAAACATCGAAATATTCATTCTTTGCCAAGTAGACAGCTAAATTTGGTTTTGCATCCAAATTTATAATTATGTTGCTCGCACTAGTTGGATAGGTTCTTCTTGCATGAATAGATTTCAATTCTTCTAAATAATCTTTAAATGTTCCTATGAAGGAGGGTTCTTTTGTAAATACATATTCATAAAATTTTGGATCATCATTGAAAATTAAAAAATTATAAAAACGATTAACATATTTATTACTTTTGAGTAATTTTTTTGATTTATTTTCTTCTTTATCATTTTGTTTAGTTTTCTTAACAAGCAATTTTAATGCCCTATCAAAAATATCCAACTCATTGTTTTCATACAATAAATTTAACGATTTAAAATCATGATATAATTCTAAATCCAAAATTTTATCCAATTGTTCATCGCTGATATTATCAAAAAACTTTTTGGTAAGTCTTGGATTTTGAAATCCTAACAAATAACTCAAAAAGCTCTCATTTATATCTTTTCTATTCTGATTTTCTATAAGCGACACTAGGTCAAATTTTTTTTCAATACAAAAATCTATAAAATTTTCTACAAATAAACCATATTCTTCATCATCACTCTGCTTAATCTTATCTGTGGTGAATTGAGTTTGATATTTTTTATATTTGGTAGTTAAAATTTTTAAATCATCATCTTTTAATAAATCATTTTTTATTAATTCATCGCTTAAAGTCCTAATCAAATCTATATTGCTCGTTTTTATAAAATTTAATGGATAAAATTTTTTATCATCTTCTTTTTTTAACATTTCTAATTCTTTTACCGATGATTTAGAAACAAAATACATAATTGTATCCACATCATTAGCCATGCCAAGCAAATGAAAAAGATTTTGAGCTAAAATATTTTCAGAATATATGTTATGTGAATTTTTAATTTTGTATTCATATAATTTTTTAACAAATTCAAGTAAATTTTCTGGCAATTTATTATTTGTCCGATCAAATGAATAAGTTTGATTGAAAAGTAAAATGTCCAACATTATGTTTTTTTCTTTTGAATCATCTACAAATCTAATTAATTCGTCGCTCCATGGCTCTTTGATTATCGAATCTAATTCTTCCCTATGATCTCTGTAGTTTAAAAATTTATTAAATAATAATTCAAATGTTAATTTATCAATTTTATTACCTTTTAAAATATCTG
>JBMSPZ010000040.1:0-10468 GCA_049423025.1 Rickettsiales bacterium | reverse complement strand
CTGAATTAGAAGAAAGAATTTATGCAACAACAAAATTGGAGGCGGGTGATGATTTTTAATTTATCATTTAAAATACATAAAACATTAAAAATATTTATATATGTTATATCTATTTTATATTTCATAAAGGTTGAAAATTCTCATGCCAAATCGGTCGGAGAATCAATGGGGGATTTTTGGAATGATATTGGTGGAAGTTTTTCAAATTCAAGTGAGGCGGGAGGCTATCAATTACAAGGTGCGGGCTATTATACGGGAGGAAGTTTTACCGCCCGTTCAAAAGTAGTAAGTGTCAATCCCGTTAACATTACTCCGCCAGGAATTAGGGCAGGGTGTGGAGGAATTGATATTTATACGGGCTCTTTTAGCCATATTAATACCGATCAATTTATTGCTTTACTAAAAGCAATTCCAAGCAATGCTCTAGGTTTTGCGTTTCAATTGGCTTTAGAAACCATGTCGCCTTCAATCAAGGGAACTTTAGATCAACTTCAATCAATCATTGATAGAATTAATAATATTAATCTTAATTCTTGTGATATGGCTCAAGGATTGGTTGGAGGAGGGCTCGCAATGGCGGGTAAAACTGAAGCATATTGTAAAACTACTGCCAATTCACAAGGCTGGGCAACGGATTATGCGAGAGCCTCGGCAGAATGCAAAACTGGAGGTAAATCTGCTGATCATATAAAATCGGCTAATGATGTTCATGGCGATCAACGACCCGTTGACATAAATATTGCTTGGGAAGTTTTGAAAAAATCACCACTTCTTAAAGATAATAATGATGAAATGGCAGAATTTGTGCAAGCTCTTACGGGAACCATAATTGTCAAGACTCCAGCGAATGAAAGCGATGGTCCCGAAATTTCTTATAAATCGAATATAGTTGTTAAAAATGAAACGGTGAAAGCTATTTTAGAAGGAGGACAAATTACAATTTTAACTTGTGATGACAAAGAAAAATGTCTCAACCCGTCTGAAAAAAATATTACAATTGCCGAAGATCGTGGCTTCAAGAAAAAAATTACAAAAATTATGAATGAGATGGTTGAAAAACTAGCCTCAGGCGAAAAATTTGAATCAAAACATATCGATTTAGTTTCTAAAACTTCTATTCCAATTCATAAAGCAATGATTGTCAGGCAAGCTTATTTCGGCTCTTCATCGGCAGCAATTGGCATTAATCCCGAATATTATAGCTCATTAATTGCCATCGATATGCTTTATAATTATCTTGATGAGATATTGAAATCAGTGCAAGAGCAGGCAAAGCAAGTCAAAAATTTTGATCAAGAAAATGTCGATAAATTTCAAAAGGGAGTTGAGAACGCTCGCAAAGAATTAGCGGAATATCGCATTGATAGCAAAGATTCATTTGAAAGAGGATTAAAAATTATCGAAGAAACCCAGAAAATTCAATCAATGTTAGCTTCGCGAATGTCTAACAAAATGAAAATGAATTTATTATGGGCATCAAAATTTTAATTAAAAATTATGTATGAATTAATTGTCATCGGTGGCGGTGAATATTTTGTAGATATATTTAATGGTCTTGCCATGGTAATCGGCAGTGGGGACTATTTAAATATAGTTAAAATTGCTTCATCTTTAGCTTTTATAATTGCGATTTGTAATTCAGCTTTAGCAGGCTCGCTTCTTGATTCAACAAAATGGTTTATAACAACTTTTATAATCATTCAATTATTACTTTATCCAAAAGCCACAATTCATGTTACCGATAAAACTAATCCGACTTTACGCGGAGCAAAAATTGATAATGTGCCCTTTGTTATTGCCTATACTGCTTCAACTGCAAGTAAGATTGGTTATTCATTAACTAAACAATTTGAAGTGGCTTATTCATTGCCGGACGATTTAAAATATTCGCAAAATGGCATGATTTTTGGTATAAATTTGTGGAAGGCGATGCAAAATATTCAAATTTCAAATGCTAATCTAGCCAATAGTGTCAACGGTTTTATTCAAAATTGTATTTTTTTCGATTTAGAATATGGAATTTACTCTTTTGAAGATTTAAAAAAAACCGAAGAAATTTGGAATTTTATTAAAGATAAACAAGTTGAAAATAGATTTTTTACTTATGTTAATAATGCTGGTAAAACTAGCTATCCAACCTGTAAAGATGGGGCAAGAAATTTAGATAGTGATTGGCAAAATGAATATAATAATCCTGATATTTTTAAAAATATTAGCTTCTTTTCAACAAAGCCCGATCTAACCAAAACCATATTATCGCAAGCCACTCCATTATTAAATGAATATTTATTTGATATTAGCAAATCTTCAACGCAAATAATGCAACAAGCGATGATGATCAACGCCATTAATAATGCTACGGAAAATTATGAAGCAGAAAATCAAATTCAATCATATCAAAATGCGAGGGCAAGTCTGCAAGCTAAATCGACTTATCAAACTATGGGAGCGCAGGCAGGAATGTGGATTCCAATTTTAAAAATTGTGATAGAAATTATTTTTTACGGAGCCTTTCCTTTGGTTGTTTTAGTGGCGATTATTCCGGCAATCACCGCTTCAGTTCTAAGAGGATATTTTACAACTTTTTTTTGGTTAAGTGCGTGGGGACCAATTTATGCAATACTTCATCGCATCGCGATGGGACATGGCAAAACTTACACATTAAGCTTGAGTAAAGGTATTGGTTTGACTTTGTCAAATCAAGGAGCTTTAGAGCAAGTTATGAATAATATTGCGGCAATGGCTGGATATATGTCAATCTTTGTGCCAATGTTAGCTTTTGGTATCGCTAGAGGCGGTGTGGCGGCGATGTCATCAATGACAACTTCTTTTATGGCGGGAGTGCAAGGAGCTGTTGCCAGTGCTTCTCAAGAAGGGGTGACTGGTAATATGAGTTTTGGTAATGTCGGCATTGGACAAAAACATTCTTACTCGGGAGTTTCAATAATGAATGAAGCGGGGCAATTGGTGCATCATCATCAAGATGGCACGAGTTCAATTGATAATAGTCAAGTTGAGTCAAGACTTGGTATTGATGTGAGAGGTTCAAATAGAATTGAAAATGCTTTAACAAATCAAATTAGCAATGAACAATCTCTGGCTCAAACTAAATCAATTCAAGCTTCGCAAACCATGGCTCATGGCTATGAAATGATGATAAATAATCATCGCTCAATTGAAAATTCAGAAGGCTTTGAAAAAAATTTAAGTGCCGAAGAAAAATCTTCTTTTAATAAAATTAATAATGCGGTCAGTGATTTTGCTCAAGAAAGAGGAATTAGTAGAGAAAAATCGGCGGAGCTTTTTGGAAGCATTGGAATTGAATCTTCTAAAGGTTTTAATATTGTAGGATTTGGATTAAATGGGCAAATTTCGGGTAAAAAATCAAGTTCTGATCAAGAAAATTTCAAAGAAGCTTTAAATTTTAGCAATCAACGAAGCCTATCTAAAGATTTTGCTAATGTTGAATCGGTCGTCAATGCTAATCGTTTAAATTATACTGACTCAACAGGAGAATCACTCAATCAAACCTTTAACAACGCTAATTCATTAATAAAAGAATCGGGGCAACATTATGAAAATGCTAAAAGATATAGCGAACAACAGCAATATGTTAAAAGTCATTCGGCTGAAATTGATAGAAATTATAATCAAGAATTATGGGGCGAATTGGTTGATAAATATGGAGTTTATCAAGCAAGTGAAATCACTAATCCAAGCAATCAAGACAAGGCAATTTTTAATGATGAAATTAATAAATTTATGGAAAATAAAATTACTAAAATCACTAAAGATGATTCGCCAAATTTCAACGAACAATATCAAAATAATGCCAACGATATTCAAAAAAGTTATAATTCTAATCAGATAAAAGGATATGAATTTATTGCTCAAAAGCCAGTTGATAATTTTAATTTAGTTCAAGAAGTTCCAAATAAAATAAGTTCCACAAATCAAGCTATTATCGGGCAAGCTCAAGTTAATAAATCCGTCGGTGATGAAGTAGAAAATAAGGTAAAAAAGGAGCAGAATGAAGGCTTATAAATTAAAATATTTTATTTCGATGATTGTCTCCTCTGTGTATTCTATAATATGGGTTCGCAGGATTCCAATAAGCATCCAATCCAATAGATGTGAATCTTCTGTTTTTAGCATATCCAGATTTGCTTGCAAAATACATTCCGCAAAGGTGAAAAAATATTCCAATGATGGAGGTTATAGAATTTATGGAAGTTAGTAGCTCCAATAAAATTGATAATCCAAAAATGGAAAAACATATTATCGAAAGTTTTAATAGTTTTTTGTTTTTTTTGCGGGTTTTCATAAATTTTTTAATTTTTTTCAATTTAATAAAAAATTTTGTTAAAGTCAAATGAAGAACTTAGTTAGGGGCGGACAAACCAGCGTTCATTCTTTAAGAATGACCATGCAATTATTTTTAACAATCTGGAAGATTCTATTGTTCGCCACCATTTTTATCAATATTTTTAATTTGCTAAAAAAATATGATTTATTTTCTTTCAAAGAATTATTGATTCTTCAATTTTCAAGGGTCTTAGTTTTTTGTGGTTTTGAAAATTATAATATTCATTTTGTCGGAAGATATAAAAATATTTACCATCTTCAAGCAAAAATTATTAGCACCAATTCTAATCTTATTTTACTTGAAAAAAATATCTTACAAACGATTGGAAATGGCTTTATCAATTCATTTTTAATAGGAATTTTATTAATAATAATTTTAGTAATTTTATTTACCATAAAAGGAAAAAAATTAACTACAGAAAAATTTATTAGAGGCGGAGAAATTGTCTCCTCAAATCAATTAAAAAAAATCATTAAAAGATTTAATTTTCTTAAAAATTTAAGAAGTTTTAAATTGAATTTTTTATCTTCAAAAAAATATTCAATCGCTTCAATTCCATTTCCTAATGATGGAGAATTTCTTCACACAATAATTCTTGGAAGCACGGGGACTGGCAAAACCAATGCCATTTTAGATTTATTGGATCAAATTCGTAAAAATGGCGATAGAGCCATAATTTATGACAAAATGGGAAGTTATACCGCTAATTATTATCAACCTCAAAAAGATGTTATTTTAAATCCTCTTGATCAAAGGTCAAAAGCATGGTCTTTTTATAATGAGATAAGAAGAGAAAGTGATTATGATTATATTGCTTCAGCTTTAATTCCTGAAAAAAAAGATAGTTCGGGACCATTCTGGACTGATTCAGCCCGTAGAGTTTTTAGCGTTTTTGCTCAAAAATTAAAAAATCAATTAAAAGAAAATCCCTCAAATAAAAATTTTTTACAATTATTACTAAAATCAAATTTTAAAATTTTAGCAGATTTTCTATCTTCAACTTCTGCGACCTCTTTGATTAATGTCGAATCCGAAAAAACTTCGCTAAGTATTTTAGCGATTTTATCAGCCTATTTATCATCGCTCAAATATTTAAAAGATGATAATTCGCACGAAAATTTTTCAATAAGAAATTGGATTGAATTAGAAAATAATGACAGTTTTCTTTTTATTTCATCAAGAAGTGATCAGCATGACAGTTTACAACCCCTAATTTCTACATGGATAGATATTGCGGTAAAAGCCTTATTAAGTTTAGATCAAAATAATTATGCTAAAGCCGATAAAAGACGAGTTTGGATAATTTTAGATGAAATTGGTTCGTTGCAACAAATGCCTTCGCTCCTTGATGGCTTGGCTCAAAGTAGGCAATTTGGCGGAGCTTTTATTTTATCATTACATTCAATATCACAATTAAAATCAATTTATGGCTAGGATAAAACCGATACCATTACTTCTTTATGTATTAATAAACTATTTTTTGCCGGAGCCGATGATGAAACCGCAGAATATTGTTCACAAAATTTAGGTCATCAAGAAATTGAAGAAGTTAAAGAAGGAATTTCCTATGGAGCCAATGAAATCAGGGACGGGGTAAGTTTAAATAATTACAAATCGCATAAAAGAATTATTATTTCATCGCAAATTATGTATATGAAATCATTGCAAGCATATCTTAAATTTGCTGGAAATTTTCCGATTAGTAAAATTGATTTTAAAATAAAAAATCGTGCAAAAATAGCCGAAAGATTTATCGATAATATCTCCCCAGAGGATTCGCAATTTAATAACAATTTTGATAATAAAATTGATTTTCCTCAACCACAAAAAGATTTGTTTGATGATATAGAATTAGAAGATGAACAGCATCAAAATAATTTTACCGAAGAATATGATAAAGAAACGGGAGAAGTATTCACAAAGCCCGAAGAATCAGCATCGCAGGACAAAACTGCGAGCAAAGATAAAATTAAAAGAGAAGAATTTTATTAATTTTATAGTTTATTTATGAGCAATAACAAAAAACCACTATCAATAAGATTTAATGATGAAGAATTAAATTTTATAAAAAATCAAGCTTCGATAAATAATCAATCAATTTCTGATTTTATTCGTGATAAAATTTTTACAAAATCAAATAAAAATGATGATCAACAAAATCAACTAATCAAGGCGATAAGCCTTTGTGCAGGGTTTGCGGAGACTTATGTAAAATATAAATTTAACGATGAAGAATATCAAGACTATCGTCAAAAAGTTCAAAAAATTCTCGAAATTAATGGCAATAAATTTTAATTATGCTTTCAATTACTAAAATAAAAAACAGTTCTAAAACTACTAAATATTTTGCTAAAGATGATTATTATACAAATAATGATTCTAATCATTTAAAATCAAGCTTTTGGTATGGTCAGGGTGCACAAGAATTGAATTTAGAAAATCATGTAAGTTCAGAAAAATTTCAAGAAATTCTCGAAGGAAAACTTCCAAACGGCAAGAAAATTGGGGTGTCGCGGGGTCAAGAATTAATCCATGATGCCGGAAGAGATTTGACATTTTCGGCACCGAAATCGGTTTCAATTATGGCTTTAGTTTATGAAGATGAAAGATTGATTGAAGCCCATAATCAAGCGGTTAGAAAAACACTCGATGAAATCGAAAAAAATTATTTAAAAGTAAGAATAAAAAAATCTGGCAAGACCACATTTGAAAATTGTCAAAAAATTATTTCGGCAATATTTCGTCATGAATTATCACGAGATCTTGATCCGCAACTTCACAGTCACGCTATAATTGCCAATATTGCCAAAGATCAAAATGGCAATTGGCGAAGTGCTTATTTTGATGAAATTTATAATAATAAAAAATTCTTGGGTTTGATTTATCGTTCATATTTAGCCAAATTAGTCAAAGAAATTGGTTATGAAATCAATTACGGCGGGAAGGATTGTTATTTTGAAATTAACCAAATTCCACAACAACTTATTGATTTATTTAGTTCTAGGTCAAAAAAAATTAGACAAATTGCCGATGAAAATTCATCACAAAAACAACTAGAAAATATTACACTTCGAACAAGAACCAATAAGGTTGTAAACGAATATAATCACAATTTAAATTCACAATGGAAAGAAAAAATTTCCTCATTAAAAAATTTATCAATTTATGATTTAAATAAAATTATTATTCCGCTTAATCAAGAAAAAAAACCATTGGATCAAGAATTAATCGCGAGTCAAAGTAATCAAGCGGTTGAGTTTGCAATCAAACATTTGAGTGAAAGAAAAACCGTTTTTTCCCGCGAAGAAATTATCAATAATGCCTTAAATGATATATTGTCCAAAGCTAGTATTGAGGATATTCTAAAGGCTATTGATCAACAAGTAATTAATAAGAATTTATTGCCAAAACAACGAGATGATTTGCCTAAAAATACTTTTACAACTCAAGAATTATTAACTAAAGAAAATGAAATAATTTCAATCTTAAATTCGACAAAAAATAAATATCAATCAATCGTCAAAGAAATTAGTAAATATAAAGAAGAATTGTCAAAACTTAATGAAGGTCAAAGGAGTTCAGCAGAATTAATTTTACAAAATAAAGATATGATTACGGGAATACAAGGCTTTGCAGGAGTAGGCAAAACCTTTATGATTGAAACCGTCAATAAAATCTCTCAAACTCTGGGTTATGAAATGATTGGATTATCTCCAACTGGTGTTGCCACTAGAAATTTAA
This sequence comes from Rickettsiales bacterium, assembly GCA_049423025.1. Classification (GTDB taxonomy): domain Bacteria; phylum Pseudomonadota; class Alphaproteobacteria; order Rickettsiales; family UBA1997; genus CAILUF01. The sequence goes on along the minus strand of JBMSPZ010000040.1, from coordinate 2,361 downwards.
GTGATGCGACTAATATTAAATCAATGACATTACAAAAATTTTTATCACAATATGACGGGGTTGCGATGGATAGGGGAACGATTGAAGGTAAAATTGAAATGCGTGAATTGTTCAAAAATAAAATTATAGTTGTTGATGAATCGAGCATGATTTCAACAAATCAAATGAGAAATTTATTAAAAATTGCCTCGGAGTTAAATTTTCGTTTAATATTGGTTGGCGATAGAAGGCAGTTGGATTCAGTTGAGGCAGGAATTCCATTTTATGAAATGCAAAGAAATGGTATGATTTTTGCCGATATGAAAAAAATAATCCGTCAAAAAAATACCGATCTAAAATCGGCAGTTTATGCAACAATAAAACGCGATATTGATAAGGCTTTTAATTCAATATCTTATGATATTCATCAAAGTGAAAATGTGGCGGAATTAGCGGTTAAAAAATTTATGGAATTCAGCGAAGCTAATCGTAAAGAAACAATAATTCTTGCCCCTTCTAATCAAGCAAGAGAGGTTATCAATCATCAAGTAAGTAAATCAATTTATCAAGAACGAGCCGATAATATTAAAATTAATTCCGCAGAATTTGAAATATTGAAAAATAAAAAATTAACCGAAGCCGAAAAAACTAGAGCATACAGATTTCAAATCGGAGATGTAATTTTATTTGCTAAAAATCGTGATTATATTGGAATTAGAAAAAATGATTATTGCGAAATAGTTAACATTGATAATAAAAATAATTTAATAAGCATAGCAACTAAAAGCAATGCTCAAATAGCATTTGACCCATTGAAACTAAAGGGTAAAGCTAGTAAATGTTATTATGAAGTTTTTACTAAAGAAAAGCGAATTTTTCACGAGGGTGATAAAATTAGTTTTAATCGCAACATGCCAATTCACAATGTTATTAATTCCGATTGTGCAATTATTGAAAAAATTAAAAATTCAAAAATAATTTTTAAAATTGAAGGTAAAAATTCATTAATTGAAATTAAACGAAATTCTTTTGAAGCTAAACATCTAGATTTTTCATATGCGTTGACAACCCATAAGGCTCAAGGTCTTACCAGTAAAAATGTTATTGCTATTTGTGATAGTCAACATCAACAATTAACTTCGCAAAAAAATTTTTATGTTGAAATTTCGCGAGCCAAAGAAAGGGCAATTATTATCGCCGATAATAAAGAAAAAGTTCTAAAACTTCTTAAGGAAAATACTGGAGTTGAGATTAGTGCCAGAGAGCATCAAAATATTGATAATCTTGGAATTAATCAAATTAATTCTTCAAATAATTATAAAAAAAATAATGAAAACAAAATCTCGCCAATAATAAATAAATCAATTAAAATCCCAAATAATTATTACGATTCAATCGAAATACAGAAATATTTTTTAGAAGCAATTAAAGCAAATATTAAGCTTAATAGCGATGATGTGGAAGGTGCTCTAAATAAGGCGATTAATAAAAGGGCTCCAAAATTAGATTTGGTAAGAAAAAAGAATATGAAGTTTGCTGGTATGGAGAAGCAGGTTATATAAAAAATTATAAAACCGAAGATTTTTTTAAATGGGGTTTAAATAATATAAAAAATAACCAAAGACTTATAATAAATAGCGAGCAAAATTACACTAATAAATCTTTGCCAACACAAGATAATCAAGCCTCAATAACGGCGAGTGAAGTTGCTTTAAAAGCTAAAAAATATTTTGAAAAATTTAATAAATCTGATTTTTTAAATATAATTCAAAACAAATATTTACAGAAAAAATTAATCAATCAAAAATTAATTGAGGGCATAAAATTTACTCAAGATAATAAAATTGTTGTTCCATTATATAATTTAAAAGGAGAGATCCAAACTCTTCAATTTATTGATGATAAAGGGCAAAAAACTTTTCTTAAAGGCGGAAAAAAACAAGGTAATTTTTTTATAATTGATGAAAATAAATTCAAAGATTCCAAAGATATATACTTGGCGGAAGGTTTTGCGACGGCGGTTTCAATTAATATGGCATTAAATAAACCAGTTATAGTGGCTTTTGATGCTGGCAATATTGACCCAGTTTTAAAAAACTTTACAACCGCATTTCCAAAGAAAAATTACATAATAACCGCTGACAATGATTTATATGGTGAAAAAAATATTGGCTTGCACAAGGCTAATTTAGCGGGTCAAAAATATGGTGCGAAAATCATTTCTCCCAATTTTGATAATTTAAATCTTCCACATAATGATTTGAATCTTCAACATCTTAAGCCCACAGATTTCAACGATCTTCATCAAATAGCGGGACTTGAAATAGTTAAAAATCAAATCCAAAATTCAACTCATATTGTTGATAAGCATCATGGGATTGA
>JBMSPZ010000039.1:0-10719 GCA_049423025.1 Rickettsiales bacterium | reverse complement strand
GGATATTTTTACCATTAATTTTTGGCGATTTTTGTGCTTCACTTTTTGCATATAAAAATATTCGAGTTGCCTCGCAAAAAATTAATGCCAATAGCTTCCCAGAAACCATTGGTAGATGGTCTGGAACCGAGTTTAAAGCCTTAAGAATTATTTCTTCTCTTATCTTGCTAATTTTTTTAACTATTTATGCATCCGCTCAATTAAGAGCTGGAGGTAAAGCTTTAAATGCCTTATTTGATTACAAAATATCAATCGGGATCATCATTGGCTCAGCCATAGTTTTAACTTATTGTTTTTTAGGCGGAATTCGGGCTTCAATCTGGACCAACACCGTTCAATCATTCATCATGATTTTATCAATGATTATTCTGTTTTTTATGGCATTAAAACATCAAGGAGGTTTAGAAAATTTTCTTAAATCTCTACAAAATATTGATGGCGAATATTTAAGTTTAAAACCACACAATAATATTGAAAATAAATTTTTATCGCTTGGTTTATTTATCTTTGGCTGGTTTTTTGGTGGCTTTGGTATTATCGGTCAACCCCATATCATGACTAGCTTTATGGCAATGTCAAAACCTGATGACATTAAAAAAATTCGCTATTTTTATTATAGTTGGTATGTCATTTTTTTTGTTTTTACTATTTTGACAGGCTTAATTTCAAGAGTAATAATTAGCAATTATTCAGGATACGACCCCGAATTATCCTTGCCGATTTTGGCAAAATTAGTCTTACCAGAAATTCTCATTGGCTTTATTTTGGCAGGAATTTTTTCAGCGACAATGTCTACCGCCGATTCGCAAATTTTATGTTGTAGTGCCACTATTTCGAACGATATTTTTAAAAATTCAAAGCATAAATTTTTTATTGCCAAAATTGCCACAATTTTTGTTACTTTGAGCGCCATGATGATCGCCATGATTGACAGCCAAACGGTATTTTCATTAGTAATGTATGGATGGCTTGCCTTGGCTTGTAGCTTTACACCGATAATTATAATTTACAGTATTGAAAAATCTCCAACACAATCGCTATTGGTTATTTCTATGCTGATTGGCTTGATTTCAACCTTGATTTGGCAATATTTTAATTTAGGAGATATAGTTTATGAAGCTGGTATCGGCATTCCATGCGCCTTAATTTATTATCTTTTTTGGAAATTTAAAAAGAATAATTTTTAGCTTCACCAACGTTTTCATTGGGCGAAAATTCCTCTTGATAATTAGTGCTGTAGATTTTTTCAATATCATCTTCACCTTTGATTTGATTGGCCAAAGCATAGCCATTATTTTTCAAATATTTTGCCGAAATTTGTCTTAATCTTTCTGGTCTCGTTAAATAAACCCACTCCACTTCAAGTAAGCGAATTTGATCTTCAAAATCAGAAATTTGTTGACGGTCCTTAGCCATTTGTTCTTGTAAATTTTCTACTTTAAATTGCACAAAAAACATTGTTAAGATGCTTAAAATCACTAAGCCAATTAACAACAAATTAAAGCAGTAAAATTTATTTAAATATTCACTTAATTTTTTCATAAATTATAGTTTTATAGCGACTCGCATTTTTGCACTTCTTGAACGCGGATTGTTTTCAATCTCGATTTGCGAAGGCATTAAAGCCGATTTTGTTAATATTTTAAAATTTATTTTTGATTTATTTTGAACCGCAATTTCCGGCTCATATCTAGAAAATGTTTTGTCAATTCCAGCTTGTTTTTTTAGAAAATTTTTAACAATTCTATCTTCAAGCGAATGAAACGATACCACCACCAACCTTCCACCTTTTTTTAGTAAAACTAAAGAAGATTGCAAAGCCATTTCCAATTCTTCCAATTCCTTATTTACAAAAATTCTCAAGGCTTGAAAAGTTTTAGTTGCGGGGTCAGTTTTGAAATAACCTCGATAAAAACCACGAACAATATTAGCAAGTTCACGGCACTCATAAATTGGTTTTACTTTTCGTAACTCAACAATTTTATTAGCTATTTTTTTGGCATGAATTTCATCGCCAAATTGATAAATTATATCCGCCAACTCTTTAGCAGAAAATTCATTTACCACTTCAAAAGCACTCAATTTTTGGTCTTGATCCATGCGCATATCAAGTTTTTGACTCGAATCAAATGAAAATCCTCTTTCTTCATTATCGAGTTGCATCGAAGATACTCCTATATCCATAACCAGCCCATCAATTTCATTAATGCCAATTTTAGTTAAGGAATTTTCAATTTCCGAAAATTTTTCATTGATGAAATTAAAACGATTACCAAATTTATTTTGCAAATTTTCAACAAATTTTATTACATTTTTATCGCGGTCAAAAGCAATTAATTTACAATCAGCTTCTTGTAAAATTGCTGTTGAATAGCCACCAGCACCGAAAGTTGCATCAACATAAGTTTCGCCAGATTTAATTTGCAAATTTTGCAAAACTTCACTTAACATTACTGGAATATGAGGTTGATTATTTATCATTTTTTAACCTCAATAAATTGCGTTTTAATTTAGCTTCTTCTTTAGCTTTTTGCATATATTTTTCGAAGCTATTTGGCTCCCAAATTTCAAAGGTAGCCCCTTTGCCGATAAAAACTGCTGAATCTTTTATTTTGGCGGTTTTCAATAAATTTTCTGGCAAAATAACTCTACCATCACCATCAATTGATAATTGCACCGAACCTCCCAAAACCGCAGTGGCAAAGGCGTCTCTTTCTTCCGAAAATGGCTCTAAATTATCAATTGAGTCCGATAATTTTTTTATTCTTTCTAAGTCACAACCCTCGATACATTGATTAATAAAAGATTCATAAACTACCATCGCTGAATTATTGGCACTTACCAACGAGGCACGAAACTGCGAAGGCACAGAGACTCTGCCTTTACTATCGACCTTATTAGTGAATGTTGATAAAAATAATGCCACGGAATTTTATGGTTAAAATTGGAAATTTATGGAAATTTATGGAAAAATTTACGGACAATTTGGAATTAAGTCAATATCTTTTTTCAATTAATTATTAATTTTTTTATAGATCTTGATATTTACTGAATTTTTCAAATTTAAGTTTGTTTTTTTAATAAAAAAAAATATCATTTTAAAAAACAAATTTGAAAATTATGAATTTTAACAAAAATAATCCTTACAACTTTCCAGACGAAAATGGCAAATTTCAAGAATTTGGCGGTTCTTTCGTTGCCGAAACCTTAATGCCAGCAGTTTTGGAGCTTAAAGAAACTTATCAAAAACTAAGAAATGACCCTGAATTTCAAGCTCAATATCAATATTATTTACAAAATTATGTTGGCCGACCAAGTCCACTTTATTTTGCTCAAAAACTTACCGATTATTATGGTGGTGCCAAAATTTATTTAAAACGCGACGAGCTTAATCACACTGGTTCGCATAAAATCAATAATTGCATCGGGCAAATTTTACTTGCCAAAAAAATGGGTAAAAAACGCATAATCGCCGAAACTGGAGCGGGTCAACATGGTGTTGCCACGGCAACGGTCTGCGCATTATTTTCTCTACCTTGCACCATTTATATGGGGGCCAAAGACATTGAAAGACAAGCACCGAATGTCTTTCGAATGAAACTGTTAGGAGCTGAAGTTAAATCAGTGGAAACGGGTTCAAAAAGCTTAAAAAATGCCATCAACGAAGCAATGCGCGATTGGATTGCCAATGCCAATGACACTTATTATTTACTTGGCACCGTAACAGGTCCACACCCATATCCACAAATGGTTCGTGATTTTCACAGCGTAATTGGCAAAGAGGCTAAGGAGCAAATTTTAGCAATTGAAAATAAATTGCCAGATGCCCTAGTTGCATGCATTGGCGGTGGATCAAATGCTATGGGATTATTTTATCCATTCATCAATGACGAAAGCGTAAAAATGTATGGAGTTGAAGCTGGAGGCAAAGGCTTAAATTCGAATTTACATTCGGCATCAATTAATAAAGGCACCATCGGTGTTTTGCACGGCAATAAAACTTATTTTTTACAAAATGAAGATGGGCAAATTGATGACGCCCATTCAATTTCTGCAGGACTCGACTACCCAGGAATCGGTCCTGAACATGCTTTTTTACACAAAATTGGCAGAGTCCAATATGAAAGTGCCACCGACGAAGAAGCGCTTGAGACCTTTCAATTAATGTGTAAATTAGAAGGCTTAATTCCCGCCCTAGAATCTTGCCATGGCGTTGCTTTTGGTGGCAAATTAGCGAAAATTTTAGGCAAAGAAAAAACTATTATCATCAATTTATCGGGTCGCGGAGACAAAGATATCAATACCGTAGCTCGTCATTTAGGATTTCAATTATGAATGTAAATTCCAGAATTTATCAAAAATTTACCCAATTAAAATCGCAAAATAAATGTGGCTTTATTGGTTATTTATGCGCTGGCGACCCAGATTATTCAACTTCACTTCAAGCTATCAAAAATCTTGCCAAAAATGGAGTGGATTTGATTGAAATTGGCATTCCTTTTCTAGACCCCGCAGGAGATGGACCAACAATCGAACTCGCTTCAAAACGAGCAATTGCTTCGGGAATGGATTTAAACAAAACCCTAAATTTAGTAAAAGAGTTTCGTCAAGAAAATCAAGAAACTCCGATTATTTTAATGACTTATTTTAATCCAGTTTTAAAATTTGGTTTGGAAAAAATTTTTTCGCAAGCAAAAATAGCTGGAGTCGATGGCTTTTTAATTGTCGATTTGCCCTTTGAAGAGCAAGCCGAAATTTTACCCGCAATTCAAAAAAATCAACTGGATTTTATTGCCCTAATCGCTCCGACAACTTCCATAGATCGTGCCAAAAAAATTCTACAAAATGCCAGTGGCTTTGTTTATTTAATTTCAATGCTTGGCATCACTGGAACCAAGCTTGCCGAGACTGCGGACAATGAAATTTTACTTAAAAAAATCCGAGAAATCACCAACTTACCTATCGCCATTGGCTTTGGAATTCAGCAACCAAAACAGGCTTCTGACTTTAAAAATTTAGGGGTCGACGCCGTGGTAATTGGGTCAACTTTAGTCAAAGAATTAAGTTTAAATATTGAAAAAAACCAAATGCTAAAAAATCTTGAAAATAAAGTTTTAGAATTTAAAACTGCCATTAAATCTTAATATTAAAATTATGTTAAAAAATATTCATATTAGCACTATAAATTGTGGAATTAAATATCAAAATCGCGATGACTTACTATTAATTAAATTTGAAAATTTGGTTAATGTAGCGGGAGTTTTCACCAGCTCGTCAATGCCCGCCTCACCTGTGAATTGGTGTAAAAAGAATTTAAAGAATCACCATGCCAAAGCTTTAATTGTCAATGCTGGCAATGCTAATGCCTTCACTGGTTTAGAAGGAGAAAAAGCGGTTTTAGAAACCGCCAAAGCTGTTGCCAAACATTTAGATTGCCATGAAAATGAGGTTTATATTTCTTCAACTGGAGTAATTGGCGAAAGATTGCCCTATGAAAAAATTGTTAATGCCATTCCTTTTTTATGCAATAATTTTTCTAATTCTGAAATTGCATGGAACAAGGCATCTCAAAGCATTATGACCACCGACACCACACCAAAAATGGTAAAGAAAACCTGCCAAATCCATGGCAAAACTATTGATATTATTGGCTTCGCCAAAGGTTCGGGTATGATTGCACCAAATATGGCAACCATGCTTGGCTATATTTTTACTAACGCCAATATTGCCAAAAATTCTTTACAAAAAATTCTTGAAGAAGTTGTCGAAAAATCTTTTAACTCAATTACCGTTGATTCAGACCAATCAACCAACGACACTGTTTTATTATTTGCCGACAAAACCGCTAAACACCCAGAAATTTCTGATTCGCACGACCCAGAGCTTATTGATTTTAAAGAACATTTGCAAGATTTGTGTTTAGAACTTGCCAAAAAAATTGTTATTGATGGCGAAGGCGCCAAAAAATTAATTGAAATAATTGTTGAAGGTGCCAAAACCAAAATTCAAGCTAAGGAAGTAGCTATGTCTATTGCCAATTCACCATTGGTTAAAACTGCAATTGCTGGAGCGGATCCAAATTGGGGAAGAATTGTAATGGCAGTTGGCAAATCATGCAAAGATACTTCGCCAGAAAAACTATTAGTAAAAATCGGTCAACATCCATTAACACAAAATGGCGCCAGACACCCAGATTATGTCGAAAAAACCGTCCATCAATATTTGCAAAATTCCGAAGTTGTAATTTCGGTAAATCTTGGCATTGGCAATGAAAATTCCGTAATTTGGACTTGCGACTTAAATGAGGAATATATTAAAATCAACAAAGATTATCGTAGCTAAATGACAGTCTCCAACTCTTCTAAATCAAGGTTTAATGGCTCAAGACAAAAATTATCATCGGCACTTAATAATTTGGAAAAAATTATTGAAAAAAAATTAAAATCCAACAAAAACGAAATTAATTTTAATAATTTGTTAGAAAATTTTGAGGAAGCTGAATTAAAAATTTTTTCTCAAAATAATCAGATTCAGAATTTATCAAATGAAATTAATAATTTGCAAAAAAGCCTTGCCGATGTCGCTAAGGATAATGAATTATTGCGCAGTAAAAATATTGGCAATATTGAAAATAAAATGCGAATTAATAAACAGTTAAATGAGCTTGTCGCTTCGCTTGACAGAAAATTAAAATTAATTGAGGAAATAATTACAAAATCATGATTGTTGAAGTCCGCATTGCCAATAAAAAATATCAATTAAATTGCCAAGAGCAAGAACATGAAAAAATCTTGGAATATGCTGATTTACTCGATCAAAGAATAGTCGAACTCAAAGAAGATTTAACTGATGTTGGCAATGAAAATTTGTTGGTGATAGCCGGAATAATGCTTGAAAAAGAGCTTCAAGAAAAAAAATATTTACTGCAAGACGAGCAAAAACAACAATTATTTAATGAAGATGATTTATACGATGCCCTTAGCGAGCAAATGGATAATATTACTAGCTTTATCGAAAAAATTAGCAAAAAAATTGAAAATTTATGAACGAAATTAGTCAGCAAAAAAAACTAATTCGCCAACATTTTTTACAAGTAAGAAAAGATTCTAAAGATAATAAAATCAATTATTCGCATCATTTACTTAAAAATTTTTTAGAACTATTAAATATCAAAAAAATTGATGTAAAAAATAATATTTTTGGTTCATATTTAGCAATAAATAATGAAGCAAATTGCGAATTTATTGACGATTATATCAGAGATAATCAAGGAATTATTTGTTATCCAAAAATAAATAATCAGGTACAAAACCTTGATTTTATTGATTGCTCTTCACATAAAGAATTAATTCATAATCCAATTTATCAAAAAATTTTAGAACCAAAATCAGGTAAAATATTAGTGCCAAATTTTTTATTAGTGCCGTTGGTTTGCTTCGATAAAAATTTAAATAGAATTGGAATGGGAGCGGGCTTTTACGACCGCACAATTTTAAATCTAAAATCAAAAAATCCCAAATTGAAATTAATTGGCGTCGCCTATGACTATCAGTTATATAATCAAGACTTGCCAACAGAAAATACCGATCAAAGCCTTGATTTTGTTGTTACCAATGCTGGTTTGTTTTTACAAAGCAAGTAAAAAAGCTAATCCAATACCAGAAAAATATTAAATTTTTTTAAATTAATGCTTGATAAAAAAAATAATTAATTATACTTTATATAGAAATTGTTTAATGATTTGGCTAAAACCAAATGATTAAGCGGTTAAATCAATATTAATTTTTAAAAAATTATTTTATGCACAAAACAGACTTAATTAAAGAAATTGCTAATCACACTGGTCTTTCACAAAAAGATGCTGGTGGCGCTCTTGAAGCCTTCTTAAAAACCGTAGGAAAAGCTTTAAAAAAAGGTGACAATGTTACTTTAATTGGCTTTGGAACCTTCAAAGTAGTTAAAACTTCAGCTAGAAAAGGTCGTAACCCTCAAACTGGAAAAGAAATTACTATTAAAGCTTCTAAAAGAGTTAAATTCTCTGCCGGAAAAGCTCTTAAAGATTCTGTAAAATAGTCTCTTTATTTAAAACCCTTACAAAATTTTGTAAGGGTTTTTTTATGTTTTGAAATAAAAATAAATTTGTTATTTACTTTTATTTGAAAATATATTTAAATATTTGTATAAATTTTAAATTGATGTTTTAAAAAATATTTATTTAAAATTTCCTTAATTTAATTTAACTAAATTAAGTTTTTTTTGTGGGTGATTAGCTCAGTTGGTAGAGCATCTCCCTTACAAGGAGAGGGTCGGCAGTTCGAGCCTGTCATCACCCACCATTTAATAAATATTCCCTTCATTTTAAGGGGGTGTAGCTCAGTTGGTTAGAGCGCTTGCCTGTCACGCAAGAGGCCGCGGGTTCAAGTCCCGTCACTCCCGCCACTTCAAATTAAATCGAGTAAAGACTTGATGTCGCCGTGAAGGCAATAGCACCTTCATTATCAGCTTTAGCATTATTATCTTTTCCCAATGTTATTGATACAAGGTTTAGGGGTGATTCACAAGAAATCAGCGATCCTTTTAAAGAATATAAAAATTATATAGAAGATTTTTATTTAGATGATTTTACCAAGAAATTTAACAAAAAAAATTTAGAAGAAGAAATTAGCCAAACTAAATATACTAAAATTCTAAAGAGAACATTAAAAAAAATTAATGAGCATAAAATTGACAAAATTAGTAATTTGGGAAATGCCGTCAGAAATTATTGAAAATTTTTTAGTTTCCAAAAAGAAGGAGAATGCAGAAACTTTAGAATTAAAAATTAAAGATGAAGAGGCAAACAATTCATATCTCTACGGCATTTTATCGCTGGCAATAGGAGCTGTCGGAGCTAGCTACTTATTTGCAAAATCTAATCAATCTAAATCAAAAAAAGAAAAGCCAATAACAGCTCCTCAAAGAGAACCGGACAAAATCCTAGAAAGTCAATCAAATCAAGAAGGATCTCAATCTAAAAAATCACAAAAAAGAAGAAAGTCCAAACCTAAATCAGCAATAACAAAAACAAAAGATGAAAAAATTGAATCAGATCCAATAGTCGAAGAAATTGACCTAAAACCGGAAGAAAAAAGTGAGGATTCTAACGGCAATGATAGCCCTCAAACCTCATCATCGCCCGTTGAAATTTCAGAAATAGATGTTAAAAATAAATATAAGGATTATGTTATTTCAGGAGATTTGCAAAAAAATATTGATAAAATTGAAATTGGACTTGGTTTTGCAGAATATAAATATACTGGAACCGATATTCAAAGTGATTATTACCAAGAATATATTGAGTTTAATAAGGTTGAAGAATTTAAAGGAAAAGAACTATCATTTAGCCTAAAAGCCCACTTTCATCAAAAATTAGATAAATTTATAAAAAAAATTAGTGAAAAATTAAATGAAGATCAAAAATTTAAAATTCGAGAAAAAGAAATTAAGAGCATGGTTTATATGATTCTAGATTATGCTTGTGGCGACAATTATGCAGTGCGTCATCACATGGATTTTTTAAATAAATTATCAAAAGAAAATTTTGTAGATGGCTCTGGTCATGCAAAAAAATCTTCTAGCAATTTGAACACATTAAAATTATGCAAAATTATCAACATTTTGAATAGAAATGTGGATAGTGTCGACAAAATTTTGAGATTTGCTAATCAATTAAGATCAGAAATAATGCCAGAGAATCCTAGTAAGATACATTATTTAAGAAATTTTAAACCAGACTCGCAAAAAAAAGATTCAGTGAAATTAGGTTCTTGAGAAAAATATTTCGAAGCATAATTAAGAATAGATTAATTTGGTGATTATTTCTTAAATAATTTTTCATATTCACCATAGCCCAGTTTTTGTAAATCCTTGCGAGCAACAAAGCGAAGAGATGCCGAATTAATGCAATATCGCATTCCACCTTGATTCTTTGGACCATCATCAAAAACATGTCCTAAATGAGAATCACCATATTTGGAACGCACTTCAACTCGAGTCATAAAATGCGATTTATCAGTAATTTCCTTAATTTCCACTCCAGCAATTGGCTTGGTAAAACTTGGCCAACCTGAGCCAGAATCAAATTTATCAAGCGAAGAAAATAATGGCTCGCCAGATGATGCATCAACATAGATGCCCTCCTCCTTGTGATCCCAATATTTATTGTTAAAAGCTGGTTCAGTGCCATTTTTTTCAATGACATATTTTTGAAAATCATCAAGCTCAAATTTATTTTTTTGATATTTTACCGAATTGTCGTTGGCCATAGATTTAAAAAATAAATTAAAGAAAATTATAATGGTGAAAAATGCAATTTTTTTATTCATTTATTTGAAATTAATTTTTTCAATAAGAATTTTGACTTGAGATTTTAGGTCTTCAACATCATTGTTATTATAAATTACAAAATCGCAATTTTGAAGTCTCTGTTCGTCGGAAAGTTGTAAATTATTAAAAAACTCAAATTTTTGAATTTTGGCATCGATTTCATCTGGCGTTGCAAATCTTGACAAATAACGCTTTTGACGAATATCTTTATTGGCAATAATTGCAATAATTTTATCGGTTTTATAATTATTTTTTTCAAGGAGTAATGGGATATTTAACAAAATTAATGGTGATTTTTTTTGTAGATTATTTTTAACAAATTCTTCATATTTAATTTTTATTTCTGGATGAATT
>JBMSPZ010000038.1:0-10928 GCA_049423025.1 Rickettsiales bacterium | reverse complement strand
GCGGATTTTAAAATAGCTAAACCATCAAATACTCCCAAGGATTTGGTTACAGAAATGCTGGAAACGGGAGGTAGATTACTTGCAATATAAAAACGAATTTTTAAAATAGTTTTACTTAAAAAAAATATAATTTTTACACAAATGCAAGAGATAATTTCAAATTACAACCACCAATCGACTGAAAAAAAATGGCAAAATGAATGGGCGAAAACTCAAGTTTTTAAATTTCGCAACGACGCTTTGGCTCCAAAATTTTATGCCCTAGAAATGTTTCCATATCCATCGGGAAAAATTCACATGGGACATCTACGAAATTATACTATAGGCGATGTGGTAGCTAGATTTAAAAAGCTCAAAGGCTTCGATGTTCTTCATCCTATGGGATTTGATGCTTTTGGTTTGCCAGCAGAAAATGCCGCATTGCAACATAAAATTCATCCAGAAAATTGGACGCTTTCAAATATTGAAAATATGCGTCAAGAATTAAAGTCGATTGGTTTGTCGATTGATTGGGAGCGTGAAGTAATAACCTGTATGCCAAATTATTACAAGCACGAACAAAAAATATTTTTGGACTTTCTGGATCAAGGATTGGCATATCAAAAAGAATCTTTTGTTAATTGGGATCCAATTGATAAAACTGTTTTAGCAAATGAGCAAGTAATTGATGGAAGAGGGTGGAGAAGTGGAGCTTTAATCGAAAAAAAGAAATTAAAACAGTGGTTTTTAAAAGTATCAGAATTTTCCGAAGAATTATTATCGGAGCTCAAAAATCTTAAGGGCTGGGATGAAAGAGTGCTTTCAATGCAAGAAAAATGGATTGGAAAAAGTTCGGGATTGCTTATTGATTTTGCTATTAATTCGGCACCAGATTATATTTCCAAAAAATCTCTTGAAACTGGTATCAAAATTTATACTACTCGCCCAGATACTTTGTTTGGAGCTTCTTTCCTGGCGATTTCACCGCATCATCCTTTGGCCTTAGAAATTGCAAATCACAATGCTGAAATTAAAAATTTTATTGAAGAGTGCAATAAAAATGCGGTTGATGAACAAACCCTTGAAAAGCAAGAAAAAAAGGGTATTGAAACCAAAATTACCGTCACAAATCCACTTGATGAAAATTCGCAATTAAATGTTTTTATTGCTAATTTTGTATTAATGGAATATGGAACTGGTGCAATATTTGGTTGCCCAGCTCACGATGCCAGAGATTTTGAATTTGCAAAAAAATATCAACAAAAAATTACTCAAGTTGTTGGTTCTAGTGACAATAAGGAGGTGCAGTTGCCTTATTTAGATGAAGGGGTAATGATTAATTCTGGTTTTTTAAATGGTCTAAAAAATCATGAGGCAAAAGAAGTGGTTTACAAATTTTTAAAAGACAAAAATATTGCTGAAAAGAAAATTAATTATCGACTTCGTGATTGGGGGGTTTCAAGGCAAAGATATTGGGGTTGTCCAATCCCTATTTTATATCTTGAAGATGGCAGAGTAGTTAAAGTTCCGGAGAGTCAACTTCCGGTTGAATTGCCTAAAGATGTTGAATTTACTGGTCTTGGAAACCCACTTGAAAATCATCCAACTTGGAAATATACCAATTATCAAGATGTTGATGGAAAAATTTACAAAGCAATTAGAGAAACCGATACCTTTGATACTTTTTTTGAAAGCTCATGGTATTTCTTGCGTTACATTTCGCTTGAAAAAAATAAAGCTTTTGATAAAGATTTAGTCGATAAGATTCTTCCAGTTGATCAATATATTGGTGGTGTTGAGCATGCAGTTTTGCATTTGTTATATTCTAGATTTTTTGTCAAAGCTTTAAAAAAATGCGGATATTTATCGGTCAGTGAGCCTTTTAAAAACCTTTTAACACAGGGTATGGTATGCCATCATACCTTTAAAGATGAGGCTGGAAATTGGGTATATCCAAGCGAAGCTATTGAGGTAGAAAAAGATGTATTTATTCATGAAAAAACAAGGGAAAAGTTAATTAAAGGGCGCTTTGAGAAGATGAGTAAATCGAAAAAAAATGTGGTTGAGCCAATTAATATTGTCCAAAGCTATGGAGCGGATACCGCCAGATTATTTATGTTGTCAGATACTCCAGCTTCAAGAGATTTGGATTGGTCTGAAAGTGGCATTGACGGGGCTTGGCGTTATGTCAATAGATTATGGAAATTGGCAAAAAATTTTAGCAATTTAACTAAAAATAAAAACTTCAATAAGCATTGCGACTTTAACAATCTTGATGTTTTTACCAAATCGCAATTGGAATTATTAAAATTAAATCACAAAACAATTTTTTATATTGAAGATGAGTTGACCAAGCTCAATTTTAATCGAGCAATTGCTAAAATTCGTGAATTCACCAATTTCTTAGAAAAATATCAATTAAAAAATTTTGATGAAAATAATTTAGAGATAAAAAATGACTATGAATTATTTTATTTTTCCTTAAAGAATTTGGCAATTTTACTGTCGCCAATTACCCCTCATTTAGCCGAAGAAATTTGGTCTGAGCTTGAAAATCAGGGTTTGGTATGCGCTACAAAATTTCCAATTTTTAATACAAATTTTCTAAAAGAGGAGCAGGTTTCTATTGCAATTCAGGTTTCTGGTAAGTTAAGGGCGGTGATTGAATTAGCAAAAGATTGCCAAGAAAGTGAAGTTAAGGAAATGGCGTTGAAGCAAGAAAATGTTCAAAAATTTTTATCAAATCAGGTTGTCAAAAAAATTATTTTTGTCCCAAATAAATTATTGAATATCGTAATTTAGTTTTTTTAAAAACTTTTTATTATTGAAAATTTTCTTTAAATTTCAAATATCCCTTTGCCCTTATAAAGTTTTCTATTGAGCAAAATCAA
Organism: Rickettsiales bacterium; assembly: GCA_049423025.1. Taxonomy (GTDB): domain Bacteria; phylum Pseudomonadota; class Alphaproteobacteria; order Rickettsiales; family UBA1997; genus CAILUF01. The sequence goes on along the minus strand of JBMSPZ010000038.1, from coordinate 8,058 downwards.
GCTTTTGAGCGATAATTAATCATTCCAAATCCATAATAAAAATCTCATTTTAATTTCTAGATTAGAGATTATTGCCTATACTTAACCGATGATAATTTGCAATTATTTATTTTATTAATAAAAAAAATTGATAAATGTCAATATCTTATGTTCCAATTTTGATACATTTTTTAAAATATAATAAAAATATAAAATACTATTAGGGATAATTAAATAAAAATTTCTAATATATAATTTAATAATTAAAAATAGTTTTTTTATTATTTAATTCTAATATTATATAAATAAAATATTAAAATATTATAATTCTATTGTTATAATTATTTGTTATTTAACTATATAATTATTCAAAATCTTTTTGATAACTTAAATTATATTTAATTAAATAAATTTTATTCAATTTGATTAGAGTAATAATAACCTTTTAAAAAAAAATATGAAAAAACTAAAAACTAAAAATAAATTTTTTCCAAAAATATTATTTGGACTCAAAATAAATATTTTGCTAATTGCAAATTCATATGCTGGCGGATACTCTTCTTCCTTATATTCGACCTCTGGTCTTGGAACGGCTTATAGTGGTTCGGCAACGGGTTCTCACGATATTAGTGATAGTTTTTTTAATCCAGCTGTAACTGCAGGAATGAGTAAATCCGAAGTTATTTTGTCTGGTAGTTTTTTAAATTTATCAATTGATCCAGATTTAATGCAATCAAATCTAGCACCAGCTGGAACTGAAACCAGAAATGTTGGCGCTAAAAAATTTATTCCTGCCCTTTATGCTTCTACTCCAATTAATAAAAATATTAACCTAAATTTTGCGGTCACTACACCATTTGGTCTTGAAACTAGATATAATAGAAATTGGGTTGGTAAATATCGTGCAGTTGATAGTTCAATTTCAACTTTGAATTTTAACCCGTCTCTAGCTTTCAAAATTAACGACAAGCTTTCTATTGGAGCTGGATTAGTTGCTCAGCGCTATGAAGCTGAACTTACAAAAAAAGCTATATTAAATGCCAATCCATTTGTTGAAGGCTTTGGAAGATTAAAGGGTAGTGATTGGGGATATGGATTTAACTTGGGTGCATTATATAAGATTTCTTCAAACACTAATGTTGGTGTTGGTTATCGTTCCGCAATTAAACATAATTTAAAAGGTATTACCAGTGTTAACGATAATTTGATGGTATCAAAATTCAAATCTAATACCACCACTCCAGAATCTTTAACTATCGGGGCTTCTCATAATTTAACTAATGATTTACAAATTTTATCCGATATTACCTTAACTAGATGGTCTAGATTAAAATCATTGAGAGTGACCACTAATAATCCACTTCTTGATTCAACATCAAAATATAATTGGAATAACTCGGTATTATATTCAGTTGGTTCAAATTATAAAATCGGCAATAAAGATATTTTTAGATTTGGTTTAGCCTACGAAAAAGATGCGGTAAATGACAGAAATCGTGAACCTACCGTTCCAAATGGCGATAAATATTGGGTAACAGCGGGTTTAAATCATAAATTTGAGAATAATTTAGAAGTTGATTTCACTTATGCTTATCAAAAATACAAAGCCAATAAAATTAATATTAACGAAATGGGAAATAATCAAGGAACCTTGGTTGGAAAATATCAGCTTAGAGCAGATGTAATTTCGTTAGCAATTAAGAAGCAGTTTTAGGAATTAATTGGTGTCAAAATTAACTTTTTTCAAAACTTTTATGCTTTTGAAGAAAAATAAATTTTAACCATATTTTTAAACAAATTTCAAAAATATTCAGCATAAAGTTTTTTGATTATTTATGAAATTGATAGAAATTCAATTGATTGATAATTTTTATAATCAATCAATTGAACTATCAACTCCATTATATTGGAGATTGATTTTAAATTCAAATATTTGGCCAAATATTTGGTATTTAAAATTTAAGAAATTTAATTCATTTTAGAAATTTCAGGACCTCTAATTTTGAATAAAATATATTACCACAAAAAATATCAAATTAACCTTTTTAAAATCTAAATTATTGTCTTTTAAGGCAATATTTCAAATTTTGCCTAAAACTAACCTATTGTTTAGTTGTTTTTGGTTTAGATCTGGTTTTTTGTATTTTATGTCAAGTAGTATCAATATCGACCACGGAATTAAGTTGGTTAAAAAATTAAGTTTATGTTTTTTAAGATAATCTTAAAAAAAAATGCAACAAAGAATTTTAAATTTAACAAATTCTTAATTTTTAAAAATAATGATATTTTATAAAAAAATATCTTGAAATTAACCTAAATTAAAAATTTATCTTATGGAAAATTTAAATCATAAAAACAAGGCACCGGTAAATTCTCGAAATCAAATAAATTCTCAGTTTATTTTAGATTCATCTGATGCTTGGGAAATTGATAAGGAAAAGAGGTTCAATCTTGACAAATTAAACGCTCGCTTTAGGGAGTCGATTCCCGTCCTTGACTTCCTTGATTGGAGAATTGAAAACATTAAAAGAGGCTATGCCGAAACGGTCTTGCCTTTAAATGTTGCCTCTTCAAATCAATATATAACTCATCAGGCAGCATTAATGTTGCTATCTGCAGATTATACGGGCGGTATTGCGTTGGCAACATTATTTCATCTTGCGCCAATTGTTGGTTTCTTTGAGGTCTTTGATGAATATGCAATTTATATGTGGGGTGCCAAATCAACTATTCGTTGGATTTGTCCAAGTACCTCTGATTTGATTTGTAGGTCAACGATACCCGAAGAATCTCGTGAAGTTTTGGTCAATAGAATGAATGCTAGTAAAAAAGTTTTATTTACAGGAAAGGTTGAAATGTTTAATGGCACTAAATTAGTTGCCGATTGTGATTTCACTTATTGGGCTGAAGATATTCATGGTCTTAGAAAGAAAGCCATGGATACTGATAAAATTGAAGTTTTATATGAGCATAAATTAAAGACTACTGCCAAGTTAATTTCGGGGTTTAGGGCTCTGGAGCAAGAAGAGGGCGAATCTCGTCTTGATGATCCATTTGCTTCGGTTATCGCTGGAAAACATGGCATTACATTGGCTAAAAGATTTAAAAAACACACCCCACAAATTCAAGATATGGTTGTTGCAAGAGCTAAACATCTTGATAATGCAGTTTTGGATTTTATTAAGGATAAAGAGTCTTATAATATTGTTAATATTGGTTCAGGATATGATAATAGATTTATTAGATTAGATCTTTCCAAGGGCAATATTTATGATTTGGATTTGCCAACAATGTTAAAAGATCGCGATAAAATTTTTAATATTTCTTCTAGAGAAAATGTTAAATTAGTGCCAATTGATTTAATTACTCAAGATATTGAAGAGGTTTTGTCAAATCCAGCAACTGGATTTAATAAAGACTTACCAACCTTTTTTATTTGGGAGGGGGGGTCAATGTATTTTGGTCAAAATGAGATTAACAAAATTTTTAAAGCATTTTCTAAATTATTAAATAAAAATAATAGATTATGGTTTGACTATGTATTATCCGATATTATTCTTGATAAAACTAATATTAAAGAAATTGAGGATTTTATGAAATCAATGAGAATAATGGGAGAAGCCTTTATTAATGGCTTTAAAGACATTAATCTTTTTGCAAAAAAATATAATTTAGAAGTTTTGAATAATGAGAAATCTTCAAAAATTCTTAATATTGATCAGCCTCATTTTGAATATTATAATTTTTGTATCGTGTCAAAAAAATAACTAAAATATTACATAATGCCACAGCCTTTTATAGAAAGATTGCTTAAATTTCTTTATGAAAATTACGAAAAAAGTAAATTAAATATTTTTTTCGGATCTTTGGTTTGTTTGTTTGGGCATCCAATATATTGGGCTGTGTGCGTCTATCTTGTGGAAGAACGATATGATAGTTTGTTTTTTCGATTTAGCTCAAGCATAAGTTCTTTAGGTATATTATTTTTACTAATTTATTCTTCTCGAAAAAACTATAAAGCACAGCCTTGGTTAATGATTCTGTGGTATTTGTGGGTAATGTGGATTTTACCAATCACTTTCACTTATTTGATGCTTATAAATGATTTTTCTAAGATTTGGTTAGTGGCTGAAACCATAATGATTTTTATGGTAATTCTTATAGTTAATAATATTTTGCTGATACTTTTAATATTGTCATTTGGCGTATTTTTTGGTTATTTATTTTATGATTATCTTTTCGGATATTCCTTAACCATTAGTTTTAGGGAGGTTGCCAGTATTTTATCCTTATTTCCATTTGCCTTTTTTTGCGGAACTTTGTTTTTGGCAAAGGCAAAAGTTGGCGATTTTGAAAGTAAAAAAGCTTCGATTTTCAAATCATTAGCAGGAGCCATAGCCCACGAATTAAGAAACCCGCTAGCCAGCATCAGCGCTGTTGTAATTAATGTTGAAAATTATATAAATCAAATCAAAAAAAGTATTTTTTTCAATGAAGAAATTGATGAAATTAACAAAAATATTAAAAATGAAGATTTGGTTAAAAAAATTTTAAATAATTCTGAAAATTTTAAAAATGAAAAAAAGCAATTAACGCAATTTGTTGATTCGGTAAACCAGTCTGTTAGGCATGCCAATGATATTATTGATATTGTTTTAAGCGATATTTCTGAGAAAAAAATTGACGAAAATGATTTTATTTATTTATCCGCTTATGAAGTTATTGAAACCATTCAAAAATATTATCCTCAAAATCTATATTCATCAAAAATTATATATGAAATTCCAGATCCAGAAAAATTTAGTAATCTATTTTTTAAAACCACCATCGAGAGATTTTACTTTATTTTTAATAACCTAATTAAAAATGCTCTTTATTATTCAAATCAATTTCCAGACATTAATATTACCATAAGTTTTGACCAAAAAATTATTTCTGGAAAGAAATATAACTTAATTAACTTTCTGGATAATGGTCCAGGAATTTCTAAATATAATATTAAAAAATTATTTAATGATTTTTCCACTTTTAACAAAAAAGGTGGGACCGGACTTGGTTTAGCTTTTTGTAAAAAAAATATGAATTTATTTGGTGGCAATATTTATTGTGAATCCAAATATGGCGAAGGGGATAGAGGGTGGACAAGATTTACTTTGTTATTTCCGTATCCTTCGAAAGAAGATGTTTTGAAAACTAAAGAGCTGTCTCAACAAAAGAAAATTTTGATTGTAGATGATCATGAAATTAATTTAATTGCATTAAAAACTAAAATTCAAAAATTATTGCCAAACATAATTTGTGAAACCATAAGTAATTCAAGAGATGCAATAAATTTGGCCAAAAATAAAAAATTCGATTTGGTCTTAATGGATATTCAAATGCCTGAAATTGACGGAATTGAATCTGCTCGAATAATTAAAAAAACTAAAAATAATTTACCTATTATTTCAGCAACTTCACTTTCTTATGAAACTTTTTATGAAGATTTGAAAAATCGCGGTAATGTCAATGATTTTTCTGGCTATATTAGTAAAAATTCACCTTCAAATCAGGTAGCCAGAAATATTTCTAAATTACTTTTTGATTATGAAGATAATCTTAATTATTTGGGCAGTAAAATTGAAAAAATTTATCCAAAAATTGTTGGAAAAAAAATAATATTAGCTGATGATCAGGAGTTGAATTTGGTAATGACTCGAAAAATGCTGGAAAAACTTAATGTAATTACAATTGAGGCGAGAAGCGGTATTGAGGTGCTGAATTTATATAAAAATAGTCTTGATAATTTTGGAAAATCATCTTTTAATGCCATTATTACTGATATCAATATGGATCTTTTAAATGGAGATGAGGCTTCAAGTGAAATTCGTAAAATCGAAGAGGCAAATAATATTGAATTTGATAAAAAAATTCCGATTATCGCTCTTACTGGAGACGGCTCTGCTGATGCGGTGTCTGGATATTTTAAAAATGGCATGAATGATTATTTTGTTAAAGGTAAAAATTTTGAAATTTTGATAAAAATTTTGGCAAATAATTTTATCGATATTGATTCTGATAAAGACTATATTGATAGGGGTGTTAATAATTTTCAATCACCAGAGATTAGTATTAATTCAAATAATGTCTTTAACTCAAATTTTATTTCGAATTTTTCCGAGGAGGAGAAAAATAAAATTTTAAATTTATTTATCGATGATAGTAAACAAATTATTTCCAAAATCAAAAAATATAATGCGATTGGTAATCATGAAGTTGTTAATAATCATTTACATTCCCTTAAAGGAATATTGGCAAATGTTGGAGCTGAAAAAATGTTTAATTATGTCAAAACCATCGATAAAATCTATAACACCAAAACTCAAAATGATGATTGGGTAAAAAATATAGATGAATTACATCTAGAATTGCTTAAAGAGTTGGATAATTTTTTGAATTAAAAGATAGATTTTGTTGTGGGATTTTAAAAAATAAAAACATAAATATTGATAAATAGTCTTGAGGTTTAGGTTTGATGGTGGTGCTTTAGTGGAAATCTTTAGATTGTGTTTATAAAATAAGATTTAATAATTTTAAAAATTTTTATTATAATTAATTTCAAGTTGAAATATTAATATTTAATCTATAGCATCAAATTAATCTTAATGTTTAATCGATAAGGTTTTGAAAATTATTGATAAATTTTGTAAACAAAAAATTTATTAAAACTATTATCTTTTTAAAAAATAATTTCAAAGATTGTTATTAATTTTAAATTCTCAAATCATGGCTTATTTTTTTATTTTTCTGATCACATTAATCATCTTTTTTTCGGTATTTATTGTTGAACAGCAAACCGTAGCAGTGATTCAAACTTTTGGTAAATTTTCAAGAATTTGTAATTCCGGTCTGAATTTTATCATTCCTTTTATTCAAAATGTGGCGGGCAGGGTTAGTCTTAGAGTCAATCAGCTTGATGTTAAGGTAGAAACAAAAACTGAAGATAATGTTTTTTTGCATGTAATGGTTTCGGTGCAATATTTTATCAAACCTGATAAGGTTTATGAGGCATTTTATAAACTTCAAGATCCTAAACAACAAATTACTGCCTTTATCTTTGATGTGGTTCGAGCTAGAGTTCCAAGAATTATTTTAGATGATGTATTTGAAAAAAAAGATGAAATAGCTAATGCGGTAAAAGATGAGTTATCACAAGTTATGAATGAATTTGGTTATGGCATTATTAAGGCGTTGGTGACCGATATTGACCCTGACAAAAAAGTTAAAGAGGCAATGAATGAAATTAATGTTGCCCAAAGAATGCGTGTGGCAGCCACAGAAAAAGGCGAGGCCGATAGAATTATCAAAGTAAAAGCTGCGCAGGCTGATGCCGAAAGTAAAGCTCTACAGGGGAAGGGTATCGCTGACCAACGCACCGCAATTATTAATGGTTTAAAGGATTCTGTAAGTGATTTTAAAACCTCAATTCCAGTTTTAGGCGAGAGTGATATTTTAAATTTAGTTTTGGCAACCCAATATTTTGATACTCTTAAAGAGCTTGGCTCGCAAGGAAATAATAACACCATCATGATTCCACATTCACCAAATGCTATTGGAGAAATAATGCAACAATTTTCCAATGCTATGTTGGTAACCAAAAATATTGATAAAAATTTTGATTTACCAAAATAATATATTTATTAATAAAAAGCGGTGTCATTATCTTCCATCTAGTTTGTCATAGTAAAATTTCTTTGGCAAAATTAATCAATTTTGCAACTGGGGAGGTGATGAAACCGCTCTTAAAGTAAAGCTTTTTGACCCCACCATTACTTAAAGAATTTAACTGCCGTTAAATTCTTTTTGTCCACTCCATGCGTAAAGCGGGGGAGTTGGGTTGGGCTAATGTTTCCAGTATTTCAAAAATTGTATTTTCTTGAGTAATTTTAATAAAAAATTATTGTTAAGTTGCCATAGTATTTTACTATAAATTTTTCAAATCATTCTTAAAAAACATCTACAAAATTTTTAACATAATTACATCGTCAACATATTCATTGTTAATTTTGGCAAAATTTGGACGAATGGCGATAATTTTGT
>JBMSPZ010000037.1:0-10969 GCA_049423025.1 Rickettsiales bacterium | reverse complement strand
ACTGACGTTCCACTAACTGCAGTCGTGACTGAGTCCACTTATGGTGACCTGATGTTGGAAGAATGAAAATGAATCACCGTTTGGGTTTAGATGTAAGCAATCAATCCTTATATCTAACTGCAAATGATGTCGAACATACCATAAAAATTCTAAGCAAAATTAAGCATAATGATCTTAAAACTGACGATATTGACAACTTAGCCAATAGAAGAGTAAGAGCGGTTGGGGAGTTGATTGAAAATCAAATGAGAATTGGTATGACTCGTGTTGAAAAATCAATTCTTGAAAAAATCAATTCAGTTGAATCAGATACCTTAATGCCTCAGGCTGTTATTAATTCTAAACCACTAATCACTGCGGTTAAAGATTTTTTTGCGACATCTCAGCTCTCACAATTTATGGATCAAACCAATCCATTAGCTGATATTACTCACAAAAGACGCTTGTCAGCTTTAGGACCGGGTGGTTTAACTCGCGAAAGAGCTGGATTTGAAGTTCGTGACGTTCACCCAACTCACTACGGAAGAATTTGTCCAATTGAAACTCCAGAGGGTCAAAATATCGGTCTTATCAACAGTTTAGCTACCTATGCTCGTGTTAATGATTTTGGCTTTATTGAAACTCCATATCGTAAAGTTATCAATGGAAAAGTAACTAATGAAGTTCAATATTTATCTGCAATCAATGAAGTTAATTTTTCGATTGCTCCATCAAATATTACCATCGGAGAAAACGGACTAATCAAAGATGATTTAGTTACTTGTCGTAGAAATGGCGAATTTATTATGATGTCGCCAGATAAAATTGATTATATCGATGTATCAACTAAACAAATCGTTTCCGTTGCTACTACATTAATTCCGTTCCTTGAAAATGATGACGCCAACCGTGCCTTGATGGGTTCGAACATGCAACGCCAAGCCGTTCCTCTATTGCGTCCAGATGCGCCATTGGTTGGAACTGGTATGGAGTCAGTAATTGCATCAGATTCAGGAGCTACTATTAAAGCTAAACATGACGGAATAGTTAAATTCGTAGATTCATCAAAAATTATTATCGAATATCAAGATGAAGATGGAATTAATAAAATTGATATTTGCAAATTAAATAAATATGTAAGAACCAACCAAGACACTTGCATTAACCAAAGACCAACAGTTGAAGTTGGTGAATTTGTTCATCAAGGTCAAATAATCAGTGATGGTCATAGCATTTCTAATGGTGAAATCGCTCTTGGTAAAAATGTCAGAGTTGCCTTCATGCCTTGGAACGGTTACAATTTTGAAGACTCTATCATTATTTCTGAAAAATTAATTGCCGACGACACTTTTACTTCAATTCATATTGAAGAATTGGAAGTGGTTGCCAGAGATACTCGCTTAGGACCTGAAGAAATTACTCGTGATATTCCAAATGTAAGCGAAGAAGTTCTAACAAAGTTAGATGAGGAGGGTATTATTCACATCGGAGCCGAAGTTATTGCGGGTGATATTTTGGTTGGTAAAACCACTCCAAAAAGCGAATCGCCAATGACTCCAGAAGAAAAATTACTTAAAGTAATTTTTGGAGAAAAAGCTGCAGATGTTAAAGATTCATCACTATATGTTCCAACTGGAGTTAGTGGAACTGTGGTTGATGTTCGAGTTTTCTTGCGTAAAGGTATAGAAAAAGATGAGCGTTCAATTTATATTGAAATGCAACAAATCGAAGAATTGTCAAAAGCCAAAAATCTTAGAGTGCAATTTTTAGATAATTCTTGTAAAGATTCTTTGATTAAAATTTTTGAGAATCAAAAAATTTCCAACTCAGTTGATAAGGCTAAGTCAGGAACCAAATTAGATCACGAATTTTTATCAAATTTATCTAAAGCGCAATTATCAAAAATCGTTATTGACGATTCTAAAGCAATGGATAAGGCAGAAAAAATCATCAAATCTAATTCAACTTTAATTGCAGAAATTGAATCTGAGTTTTCTGAAAAAGTAGCTAGAATTAAAGCCGGAGAAGAGTTGGGTCAAGGCATTTTAAAAATTGTTAAAGTTTATATTGCCACTAAATATCGTCTTCAACCAGGTGATAAAATGGCTGGAAGGCACGGAAATAAGGGTGTGGTATCGAAAATCGCTCCAATCGAAGATATGCCATTTTCAGAAGATGGTGAACCAGTTGATATTGTATTGAATCCGCTTGGTGTTCCATCTCGTATGAATGTGGGCCAAATTTTGGAAACGCATTTAGGTTTGGCTTCTAAAGAATTGGGCAAAAAGATTGGAAAACTTCTTGACGAGGCTTCATCACAAAAAGCCGAATATGTCAAAAATATTCGTCAGTTATTAAACAAAATTTATACCAACGAGGAAGAGTCAAAGCATATTAATTCATTATCTGAAAATGAATTAATCAAACTTGCTCATAGCCTTAAAAATGGTGTTCCTTTTGCAACTGGAATTTTTGAAGGAGCTAAGGAGCAATATATTTCAAATCTACTTGATGTTGCCCAAATCGATAATTCTGGGCAAATCCAGCTATTTGATGGCAAAACAGGAAATAAATTTGATCGTAAAGTCACAGTTGGCTATATTTATATGCTTAAATTGCACCATTTAGTTGATGATAAAATCCACGCTAGATCAATTGGTCCATATAGCTTGATAACTCAACAACCTTTGGGTGGAAAATCTCATTTTGGTGGACAAAGATTTGGTGAAATGGAATGTTGGGCATTGCAAGCATATGGTGCTGCTTATACCCTTCAAGAAATGCTTACAGTTAAATCAGATGATGTGGTTGGTAGAATTAAAATTTACGAATCAATCATTCAAGGTAACCAAAATTTCAATTGTAGCATACCAGAATCATTTAATGTTATGATTAAAGAGGTTCGTTCACTTGGATTAAATATTGAACTTATTGAAGAATAATTTGTGAAAATCACAAATTATTCTTTTATTAATTTTTTAAAACTTATTAAAAATAAAAATGACACTAGCAGGTACATCTTCTCACGGTTTATTAAGTATATCAAACAACAATGCAGTTGATCTACTGGATTTTAATGCAATTAAAATCACAATTGCAGATCCAGATAAAATTAGATCATGGTCTTTTGGTGAAGTATCAAAGCCTGAAACCATTAATTACAGAACCTTCAAGCCAGAAAGAGATGGTTTATTCTGTGCAAGAATTTTTGGTCCAATCAAGGATTATGAATGTCTTTGCGGAAAATATAAAAGAATTAAATATAAGGGCATTGTTTGCGAAAAATGCGGTGTTGAAGTAACTTCATCTAAGGTTCGTCGTGAAAGAATGGGACATATTGAATTGGCAACGCCAATCGCACATATCTGGTTTTTAAAATCATTACCATCAAGAATCAGCACCATCCTTGGAGCAACTCTAAAATCAGTAGAAAAAGTAATCTATTTTGAATCATTTATCATTGTAGATAGCTTAATGACACCTCTTAAAGAAGGTGAAATTATCAGCGAAGAAGAATATGAAAAACTTCAACAAGAACATGGCTATGGAAGCTTTGTTGCTGAAATGGGGGCAGAGGCTGTTCAAAAAGTTTTAAGAAAACTTGACCTGAAAAAAATTCAAATCGAATTGCGTGAAGAGCTTCAAACTATTAACTCTGAGATGAAAAAAGAAAAAACCATCAAAAGATTAAAATTAGTTGAGCAATTTCTAGAATCAACCGATAACAAACCTGAATATATGATTATGCAGGTTTTACCAGTTATCCCACCTGATATTCGTCCACTAGTAATGCTTGATGGTGGAAGATTTGCCACTTCGGACTTAAATGAATTATATCGAAGAGTTATCAATCGTAACAATCGTTTAAAAAGATTGTTAGAACTCGGAGCACCTGACATCATCATTAAAAATGAAAAGAGAATGCTTCAAGAATCAGTCGATGCATTGCTTGATAATGGTCGTTCTGGTGCTGTGGTTAAAAATTCAAATAAAAAACCTTTTAAATCTTTAAGCGATATGCTTAAAGGTAAGCAAGGTCGTTTCCGTCAAAACTTACTTGGAAAAAGAGTTGATTACTCAGGAAGAAGTGTGATTGTGGTTGGTCCAGAATTAAAATTGCACCAATGTGGTCTTCCAAAAAAAATGGCGCTCGAATTATTCAAGCCATTTATTTATGCCAAGCTCGAACTATATGGAAAATCTCCATCAATCAAAGTTTCCAAGAAAATGGTTGAGTCTGAACGCCCAGAAGTTTGGGATATTTTAGATGAAGTAATTAAAGAGCACCCAGTTTTGTTGAACCGTGCACCAACTCTTCACCGTCTAGGTATTCAAGCTTTTGAGCCAATTTTAACTGAAGGAAAGGCTATTCAATTGCACCCGTTAGTTTGCTCTGCTTTTAACGCCGACTTCGACGGTGACCAAATGGCGGTTCACGTTCCTTTGTCAATTGAAGCGCAAGTTGAAGCTAGAGCCCTAATGATGTCAACTAACAATATTTTGAGTCCAGCAAATGGAAAGCCAATTATTGTTCCATCACAAGATATTATTTTGGGATTATATTATATTACTATGGAAGCCAAGGATTTCGCCACTTCAAAGGCTATTCCTATTGCCGATGAATATGAGTTAGAGCATGCGTTAAACAGCGATGTAATAAATATTCATGACAAAATTCTATATCGTTACATAATTCCAAATGCGGATGGCGAAAGAGAAAAAGTTCGTATCGAAACTACAGCTGGAAGAGTATCGCTTTACAATGCGCTTCCAAATGCAATGAAAGGAAATTTTGCAGTAGTGAATAGAGTGATGAACAAAAAAGCCGTAACAAATTTAATCGACACGGTTTATCGTAATTGTGGACAAAAGGAAACTGTTATGTTTTGCGATAGAATCATGTCTTTAGGCTTTAAAAACGCTTGTATTGCAGGAATTTCAATTGGTAAAGATGATATGATTATTCCAAAAGATAAGCAAAATTTTATTGCCGAATCGCTTGATAAAGTTAAAAAACTTGAAAAACAATATCGTGACGGATTAATTACTCCGGGTGAAAGATATAACAAAGTCGTCGATGAATGGACTGGTTGTACAAGCAGAATTTCAAAGGAGATGATGTTAAAAATTTCCGCATTTGACAAGCCAGTTAGTGCCAACTCAATCTTTATGATGGCAGATTCAGGTGCTAGAGGTTCTGAAAACCAAATTAAACAGGTAGCGGGTATGAGGGGTTTGATGGCAAAGCCATCTGGTGAAATTATTGAAACACCAATCACTTCGAATTTTAAAGAAGGTTTAAGTGTGATGGAATACTTCATTTCTGCCCACGGTGCCAGAAAAGGTTTGGCCGATACTGCTTTGAAAACAGCAAATTCAGGTTACTTAACTCGTCGTTTAGTTGATGTTTCGCAAGATTGTATTGTTGTAGAAGATGATTGTGGAACTCATAATGGTTTATTAATTGAGCCAGTAATTGATGATGGTAGAATTATTGTTTCTCTTGCTGAAAATTGCTTAGGTAGAGTTCCTCTTGAGGATGTAAAATCATCATCTGGAAAAGTAATTGTCCATGCTGGCGAAATGATTGACGAGGCAATTGCCGATGAAATTGACAAGGCAGGTTTGAAATCATTAAAAGTTCGTTCGGTTTTAACCTGCGAAAGCAAAGAAGGTGTTTGCGTAAAATGCTATGGTCGTGATCTGGCAACCGGTAATATTGTAAGTATTGGCGAAGCGGTTGGTGTTGTTGCTGCTCAATCAATCGGTGAACCGGGAACACAGCTTACAATGAGAACTTTCCACATTGGTGGTGCTGCGCAAAGAGGTGCTGAACAATCTTCGATTTCTGCTGTTGTTGATGGTAAGGTTAAATTTAATGAAAAATCTACCATTTTAAATCGTGAAGGAAAAATTATTGTTATCACCAGAAATTCCGAAATTACTTTAGTTGATAATGAGGGTAATGAATTACATCGATATAAATTACCATATGGTGCGGTAATTACTCGCAAACATAATACATCAATTAAAAAAGGAGAGCATATTGCTGAATGGGATCCATATAACATTCCTGTAATTGCCGAGTGTGACGGAGCTATAAAATATAATGATTTAGCTGAAAATGTTTCACTGCGTGAAAAAATTGAAGAATCAACTGGAGTTTCGACAAAAATTGTTATGGATTGGAAACAATATTCAAAACAAGATTTAAAGCCAAGATTATCAATTATGGTTGGTAATGAAGCTCAAAAAGAATATTCAATGTCAATTGGAACAATTATCGGTTCTTCAAATGGTGAAGAGGTTAAAGCGGGCGATGTTATTGCTCGTATTCCAAAAGAATCTTCTAAGACTCGTGATATTACTGGTGGTCTTCCAAGAGTTGCTGAGTTGTTTGAAGCTCGCAAGCCTAAAAATGCTGCGGTAATGAGTGAAGTTGATGGCAAAATTGAGTTTGGCAAGGATTATAAAACTAAACGCAGAATTATCGTTCGCCCAGATGATGCCTCTAAAGAGCCAATCGAATATAGTATTTCTAAAATCAAACACTTATTTGTTGGCGAAGGTGATAGTGTTAAAAAGGGCGATGTATTGGTCGATGGTAATTTAGTTCCTCACGATATCCTTAAAATTCAAGGAATGCAAGCGTTCACCAACTATATGGTAAATGAAGTACAAAAAGTTTACCGTATGCAAGGTGTAAAAATCGATGATAAACATATTGAGGTTATTATCTCAATGATGTTAAAGCGTGTTGAAGTAACAAATTCTGGGGATACCACTTTACTTGCGGGTGAATATGTTGATCGTGATGTATTTGAAGCGGTAAATAAAAAAATGATTGAAAGCAAATTAAAGCCGGCTGAGTGTTCTCCTGTATTGCTTGGAATCACCAAAGCTTCATTGCAAACTAAATCATTTATTTCTGCAGCTTCGTTCCAAGAAACCACAAGAGTTTTAACTGAATCTGCGGTTCAGGGTCGAATTGACAATTTAAGAGGCTTAAAAGAAAATATCATTGTAGGTCGTCTAATTCCTGCTGGAACTGGTCTAGTTGCAAGTAAATATCGCAAACAGGCTCAAGAATAAATATTATCTTTATATCCCCTTGGTTAGGTCTGGGGGGATATAACTTTTTTAAAAAAACCTAAGCTAAAATCAGCAAAACTGAAAATATTTTTTTAAAGTAATTTAGGTTATTTTAAAAATTTTTTTATATTTAATCATTCCCTCATTTTTTTTTCAACATCAATCCTATGAATGCTAGTAACTCTAACCCCATATGTTTCATGTCCTTCGGGAATTGTTGTTAATTTTTTAATTAAAGCTTTCTCTACTTCATTTACAATTTTTATTCTTTCTGGTTTTTCGCACTTATAATATTCATTTAAAAATCTAATTAAATTTTTATTTGCAATCTCTCCATTTTTATCTGTTATTTCTTTGGAATTTTCTAATTCTGATTTAAGTTTTTTTCTATCTTTCGCAAGTAATTCTTGGGTTTCTGGAGTCAAATCTTCAAGGATAAATTTTTTAAAATCAATATCGGGATATTCTTTATTTAATCTATCGAATATGTTGGTTTTTTTATTTTCTTTTAATAAAATATTAATTAGAGTCTCGCTTAATAATGTCTCCGGATTACGATTGGGGTGACCAGTTCGAGTGATTCCGCCACCCCTTTCTTGGAATTTATTGGCCGAATCAATAATTGATGATATTTTCATAACATAAATGTTTAATTTGAAAAAAAATAATAATTAAAATATCTAAAATTGAATAAATTAAAGATATTAACTTTTAATATAAAATGAATTTTTTACAAAATAATTTCTATCAAAATTTTTCACCAGAATTTTTTCAAATAATAAATCCTCAATTATTTTCCGAAGTCAAGTTGGTTCACTATAATCAAAATTTATTCAAAGAAAATGAATTTAATTTTGGAAAATTATCGAAATTGCAAATCACCAAAATTTTTTCTGGACAAAAAATATTTTCCACTTCAACCCCAATTGCACTGGCTTATGCGGGTCATCAATTTGGCAATTTTGTTCCATCATTAGGTGATGGTAGGGCAATTTTGCTTGGCGAAATTATTGGTAAAAATTCTGAATTGTTTGATATTGGGCTCAAAGGTAGTGGGCGCACTAAATTTTCAAGGGCAGGCGATGGGTTAATGACTTTAGAGGCAGGAATTCGTGAATTAATCATCGGCGAAGCTTTGCATTATTTGCAAATTCCGTCTTCTAGAATTCTTTCATTAACAATTACCGATGAAAAAGTGTATCGGCAAGAGGTCAATATTGGTGCAGTTATAGCCCGTATTATGAAAAGTCATATTCGCGTTGGAACTTTTGAATATTTTGCATATAAAGGCAATAAGGAAGCCATTTCCAAGCTTTGTAAATATATAATTAATCGACATTTTTTGTCAGAAAATTCGGCAACAAAATCAGTGGCCGATTTATTTCAAAATATTGTTGACTCTCAAGCGATTTTAATTGCTAAATTACAATCTGTAGGATTTATTCATGGGGTGATGAATACAGATAATATGGCGATATGCGGGCAGGTTTTGGATTTTGGACCATGCGCTTTTTTGGATGAATATAATTCAAAAAAAGTTTTTAGTTTCATTGATAAAACAGGTCGTTATTGCTTTGAAAATCAGCCGAAAATTGCTAAATGGAATTTGTGGATTTTAGCGAATTGCTTGAGTTTAGTTTATGAAAATTCCAATCAATTATTGCAAATTCTTGATAATTTTGATGAAAAATATCAGCAAAATTATTTACAAATTATGGCAAAAAAATTTGGACTTAATAAAATTTCGCAAGATTTAATTGAGAATTTTTTACAAATTTTGCAAAAGGAAAAGCTCGATTATCACCAAAGCTTTTTTCAATTAAGCGATGATTTACTTCATCAAAAACCAAATTTATCGCCAAGCGAAAATTATCAAATTTGGTTTGCAAAATGGCAAGATTTTTTACATCAAGAAAATGGCGAATTAAATTCCAATATTTTGGCAAAAATCACGAAAAATATGCAAGGAAATAATCCTTATTTTATTGCTAGAAATCATATAGTAAAAGAGGTAATTGATGCTGGAAATAATTTAGATTTTAAGCCGTTAAAAGATTTGTTATCCGCCTTAAAAAATCCCTATAAAATCGATGAAAAATATCATAAATATCATCTGCCTCCAACTAATAATCAAAAGGTTTTTCACACTTTTTGTGGCACTTAAAAATTACCTTGAAAAAACTTTTTATTAGGTCTATAATTATAAATATAGATTTTAACAAAATCCTATTCAATTTCTAAATACCATACCTATTAAACCATGAAAAAACTCTTTAAAAATCCTGATAAAAAACATCATCAATCAGATTTATTTAATTATAATAATATATTAACAAAAAAATTGGAACCATCAAAACTTCTTAACCACAATTACAAATTTATCGACCTTTTTGCTGGAATTGGTGGATTTCATATTGCATTTCACAATCTTGGATGTGAATGTGTTTTTGCTTCCGAAATTGATAAATTTGCAAGGATAACCTACCAAGAAAATTTATCTAAGATTTCTCCAAATTTATTTTCCCAAAATAATTTTGCTGAAGATATTCAATTAGTAAATGCAAATGATATTCCAGATTTTGATATTTTGTGTGCAGGATTTCCATGTCAACCATTTTCTCAAATTGGAAATAAATTTGGTTTTAACGATCATAAAGATAATCGTGGCAATATGTTTTTTGAAATTATTAGAATTATTCAGGCTAAAAAACCAGTGGGTTTTTTTTTAGAAAATGTACGCAATCTAGAAAAGCATGATAATGGTAAAACCTTTAAAATTATTAAAAATACTCTTGAAAATATCGGATACTCCTTCCACTACAAGGTTGTTAGGGCTTCGGATTATGGTCTTCCGCAACATAGACCAAGAATTTTTATGATTGGTTTTAAAAATGAAAAAACTCAAAATAGTGAATTTCGCTTTCCTCCAAAAACCCAATTAAAATATAATATATCGGATATATTCAATGGTAAATGTGATAAAGAAATCGGATATACTCTAAGAGTTGGAGGGAGAGGAAGTAAAATTGACGATAGAAGAAATTGGGAGTTTTATAAAGTTGATGGAAAAATTAAAAGAATAACCACCAGCGAAGCAATTTTAATGCAGGGATTTCCAAATAATTATAATTTTCCAGTATCGCAAGTGCAAGCAATGAAGCAACTTGGAAATTCGGTTGCAATTTCAGCTGTTCAAGCGGTTGGAAAGGCAATGTTAGATTATTTAATTAATAAAAATAATTCTACATTTGATAAAATAAAAATTAAATATATAGATTAAAGATGATAAAAAAATATAATAAAGGCGAGTGGAGTGAATTTTATGTTTTTATTAAACTTTTGTGTGAAAAGAAAATTTATTTTTTAGATAGTAAATTAAATAAAACAAACAAATTTTACAAAATATTAAATATCTATAGAAATGAAGAAAAGCATTTTATATATTCTGTTGAGTTAAGTAAAATTGTTAAAAATGACGAGGATTTTAAATCAACTTTTATCATAGATGAAAATAAACTTAAGCCGTTTATTAAAAAAATTCTAACATCGCTTACACAAAACAAAGGATCCTCTTTTTCAATAGAATATATTAACGAAATTTTTAAAATTATTAAATCTAATCATATAAAACTTGGATCAAGTTACGATAAATCTGATATAGTGATATCAATCGATGATAATAATTTTAAAGATCAAAAAATAGGTTTTAATATAAAGTCATATTTGGGAAATCCCCCAACCTTATTAAATTCATCTTTGGCAACAAATTTTAAATATGAGATTGAAGATTTTAGGGGTGATTTAAGTTTGGTTAACAATATTTTTACTAAAAATAAAATCAGAGATAGGTTGATATATTTAAAAAACAAATCCGCTAAAATAAAATTTATTGGGCTAG
>JBMSPZ010000036.1:0-10987 GCA_049423025.1 Rickettsiales bacterium | reverse complement strand
ACCGCAAATGGTTTTGGAAAACGCTCTTCGGCCTACGAATATCGTATTACAAATCGAGGTGGATCTGGTATAACCAATATCATTACCTCAAAACGAAATGGATTAGTTGTGGCAAGTTTCCCAGTTGAAAGCAAGGATCAAGTGATGATTATCACTGATAAGGGCACTTTAATTCGCACTGAAATTGGCACTGTTCGTATTAGTGGTCGCAATACCCAAGGGGTAACCTTAATTAAAACTAAAGACGAAACCGTGGTTTCTGTGGCTAGAATAGCTCATACCGGCAATAAAGATGTCGATGAAGCGGAAACTGGCGAAGAAGCAACTGATGATAATTCCGAACAAATTGCATCGCCACAAAATTAGATAGGATATTTATTTCTTTATTATAAAAATTAAATAAAGAGAGTTGTTTTGGTTTATAAATAAGCATGCATTGAGCTATTTTTTGCATTCATAGTTATGTTTTTTGTGAATTAAATCTAGGTTAATGCTATATTCATAAGCAATTTTCATCTTTTTAATTTTTTTCTAAAATCTTAAAACAGTTGAAGTCGTATCGTTTTGAATTAGTTTCTGATGTTGTGCAACTCCGATTTGAGTTTTAATTTCAGTTTGTGGTGATATAAAATTATCCGAATCGAATGAATCCATAAATAAATGTTTTTTTGATATTGGTGTTGATAAATCATCCGCAATAATTCTTTTTTGTCCAACTCTAGGAGAGGCTGATCCATCAATGGCTTTTAAAATTCTCAATTCATTATCTGAGGTTTTTGCTTCAGTTTTTTCAAATAATCTGACCTTAGATTTTATTAGTATGTCATCAATTTGTTTTGCTAAAAAATTATCTAAAGCACTCTCTGAATCTAGAGAATCTTTTAATTTGTGTAAATTTTTAAAAGCTTGAATTTTAATTTGTGTTTTAAATTCCTTATATTCATTTTCAATAATTTCTTGTGAGCCATCGCCAATTCTTTTCTCTGCTAAAAATTTTAACAAAAGCATATATGATTTAAAGGTGCAATTGCCCCGTTTCTGATTTCTAGTTAAAACCGACTCTTCTTGAGTTAAATCACCGAGTTTTTGTCCATAAATTTCAAAATTTAAAAGATTTTGTCGCAAATAATCGGCATTTTTTTTATTAGTCTGATCCATAAAATCTTCAAGTAAATCATGATCAAAATTTATTTTTTCTTTTAATCTAAAAGTTTTGGCACCGTAAACATAGCCATCGGAGCTTTGATTAGAAAAATCTTGGCTTCCATCAATATAAGAAATGGCTTCAATTTTATTGTCTAAATCTGTATGAAAAATAAAAAATGATGAGTGGTCAGTTAAGTCGCTATCAAAAATATAAAGCCTCCTATCCTTAGCTAAAAATGGTTTTTTAATATTATTAATAATAGGGTTTATTTCTGATTGCAGTGATTGTAAAAAAATATCTGAGCTCTCTGATTGAAAAATCTGCTTACCAAGCAATTTTCTTAAAAATACTTCTTTAGTTCCTAAATCTCCTATAACTGACAAATTTATTAGCATAAAATTTTCAAAATAAACCTTAATATTATCGCATTGATTCTGAGTAAGTTCGGTATCGCTATCAAAAATTTTTTTATAAAGCTGATTTAAAATGATTAAAGGTTTCGGATTGATTTTATCATATTCAAATTCAAAATATTTTTTTATGGCTTTAAAAAAAATATTTTTATCATTTTCAGAATTTAGTTGCATGGATAAATCTATATCTTTGCAAAAACTTAATAATACCTCTAGGCTCATCGGTTTTGAATTGCTTACGGCAAATATTAATGGATTAATGTTGTCAGTTTCGTGATCTCGGTTTAATTCACCTAAATCAATTTCTAATATCGCTTTAACGGCTTCGGCATTTTCTTCACTAATCGCATAAAAGATTGGATTGTGATTTTCTTTGTTTTTAGAATCGAGTAGGGACTCCTCCATTTTTAATAATAATTTTAAACAATCAATTTTATTAAATTTAATGGCAAAAAATATCGCCCCCAATTTAGTTTCATTATCTACTGCATCAATTAAATCAGGATTTGATTCAATAATTTTGGACAATTCATCTGTTTTATTTTCTCTAATTAGATTGAAAAAATCAGCTTCAGAGATTTCTTTTTTTTGATTTATATCTAACATTTGTAATTTATATTAATTCATAATATAAAATAACAAATTATAATAAAAAAATAAATTAACAAGTATTAAAAATTATTTAAATAAATTACTATTTAACTAAACATTTATATTGTCTTTAAATTATTTATTTTTGGATATATTGAATTTTTATTTTGGTTTTTTGATGGTCTATGGTAAAAATATAAAACTAAGAAATTGATCTTTTTGCTGAGTTTCTTTTGGGAAAATCTCTTATAAATAAAAAACAAATTGTGATGTTTGTCTTGCTATCATCATGAGGTTTTGCAGATTTTATATTAAGAAAGAAGATATAGACTTATCAATTTATAAAAAAATTAAAAGGCGCTTGTTTAAATGCGTTTGCACTATTTCTTAGGTTTTTTTTGACGAGGGTCAAAATATAGAAGGATTGGAGCAGAGATGTAAATTGAAGAATAGGTTCCGACTAAAATTCCAAAAAAAGTAGCCATACTAAAACTAAAAAGCGTGTCGCCACCAAATAAAATTAAAGCCAATAAAGAAATTAGGGTAGTGCCTGAAGTTAAGATGGTTCTGCTCAATGTTGAGTTGGTGCTGGAATTTATAAGTTGTGTTAAATCCATTTTTTGGTTTAAAACTAAATTTTCACGGATACGATCGTAAATAACCACAGAATCATTGATTGAATAGCCAATAATTGTTAAAATTGAAGCAATTGAAGTTAGATTAAATTCTAAGCCAGTAATTGCAAAAAAACCAAGAGTTAGGGCGGCATCATGAATTAGGGCAAAAATTCCGCCTAGACCAAATTGCCAATCGAAGCGAATCCAAATGTAAATCATTATAAAAACGAACGATAAAGCTAGTGCCAGCGAGCCTTTAAAAATAAGTTCTGAGCCTACTTGAGGTCCGACAAAATCGACTTTGCGATATTCAATATTTTGATAGTTTTGATTGAGAAGTTCTTGAATTTTTTTGATTTGACTCGATTGATCATCGCTGGTTTTTGATATTCTAATTAAAATATCGTAATTTCCATTTTGTTTTTCACTTTCATTGGGTGTAGTTTCTTGCCCCTTGGTTTCTTGCCCCTTGGTTTCTTGAATTTGAATATCTTTTATGGAGCTGGATAAAAGTTCGCGGATTTTCGAGATTTCTGGTTTCTGGTTGAAGCGGGCTTCGATTAAAACTCCGCCTGCAAAATCAATTCCAAGATTTAAACCTTTGAAGCAAACTAAGGCAATTGAGCCGATGATGCAAATTATCGAAAAAATTAAAGCAAAATTATGAATTGACATAAAATCAATTTTGGTATTGCTAAAAATTTTGCGGAATTTGCTAAGAGCTGACATGAAAATTTGTTAATTTAAAATTAACCTTTTTTAATTTTGCGAATAGCGCTGGCAAGCCTAGATAGCTTTCTTGAAGCAGTGTTAAGTTTTAAAACTTTTTTGGTTACACCTTTCATAATTTCTGGTTCAAGAGCTTTGAATGCTTCACGAGCTTTGACTTCGTCACCAGTTTTGATGGCACCATCAACTTTTTTGATAAAGGTACGAATGCGATTGATTCTGGAGGTGTTAACGATATTTTTTCTTTCGCTAGCGCGAAAAGCTTTTTTTGCAGATTTAGTATTAGCCATAGATAATTTTAAAAATAGTTTTAATTTTTAGTTAGAAATTTTAGGGCGGTAATTATAAATAAAAATTTTTGTTAAGCAAGATTTTTTATTTTTCAACAATTCCCATATCTCTAGAGGCAAAATTTAGACTAGCATGAACAATGGGTTGCCTTATCTCGCTATCCCTAAGTGTTTTTAGTTTTGTTAGAGATGTTTTTAAATCGGAAGATGTCGATTGAATTAAATTTTGTTCTAATATTCTTATCAATCCAAAGCCATTTAGTGATATGGATAGTTCTTCATCAGCATTATTTTTAAATGTTAAAGTTTGAACTTTTTCATGAAGATCTTTTTTTGAGGTAAAGATATTTTGGTTT
This sequence comes from Rickettsiales bacterium, assembly GCA_049423025.1. Lineage (GTDB taxonomy): Bacteria > Pseudomonadota > Alphaproteobacteria > Rickettsiales > UBA1997 > CAILUF01. Next base: position 6,844 of record JBMSPZ010000036.1, on the reverse strand, counting down.
AGTCCTTGAGATATTTGCTGTAAAATTTCGGCATCACCTTCTTTTAACTTTTGACAAAATTCAAACATTTTTCTTTCCTCAGTGTTTTGATTTGATGTTGCTAAATTGTTAGAACTAATTAGTACTCCATATTCCATTAGCTTTTTGTCCAATGCACTTGCCTTCCAATCTCCTTTTGCAATTTGATAGGCCAAAGGAGTCTTGTTGGTAATCGGAGTCGAATATATGTCTATTCCAAGATCGATTAAATCAGCTAAATCTCCAGCATTAATTTTATTGATGGAATTTTTAATTACAAAATCATTAAAATTTTCGAATCCCAACAAGAAGCTTTTAAAATATTCGCTATAACTTTTTGATTTTGAAAAATTCTCATTGATATCGGTTTTTGAAAAATTTTGTAAAATATATTTAAAACACCCAGCTTTTAATAATTTGTTGAAACCGTCTTGATCATGACTAAGTTTGTATCCAAATACTTCAGACAGTTTTTGACTTTTTATGTTTGTTGCAAAATCATCAAATGGTTTTTCTGAAAATTCAAGAAACTGTTGTGGTTTATAGGTTTGTTCATTTTCTAAGAGTAAATTACCAATTACCATTAACCTAGCTTTTTCTATTTCTCTCAATTTTTCGTCGGTAATTTTTGATAAATCTTCGTATAAATCATTAAAATAAAAATCATAATCTTCTTTACCATTTCTTAATCTTTTGCAACGCATAATTGCAAGGGAATCAGCGGATTGTATAAGTTTTGAGGTTAAACTTTTTTCTCCCCCTTCTTCTTTATTTGCTAGGTCCATTAACATTTTAAAACCCTCTTCACTTATCTCTTTGCCTTGAAACCTTTCATCGCCCATATTTCGAAGCATTAAGGCAACATAAAAAGCGTTTTTATACTCATCTCTATCACGACCATCATGATATCTAGCTGAATCATGCATAATACTTAAAATTTCAAGATCCCTGATTTTTTGGGGATTATCAAATTCAGCAATTTGTTGTTGCATTTCTTCGGGGAAGAATTCCTTATTTTTTTGATAAAATTTTAATAATTCTTTTGCATAATAAGAGGTGGTTAAGGCGTGATAACCGTCGTGAATATTTCGACCCTTGTCATCTTTCTTTTTTTCTCTTTTGCATGCCTTATTATATTCAATTAATGTTTTTGGTAAATGTTCAAAAGCATGATTAATTGCGCCTCTAAGATCGGTTTCTAAATCGAGAGTTTTTATTAAATCTAATTTAAAGATTTCATTGAAGTATAATTGATGTTCTTGAGTTTTTGGTTGTGGAATTTCTCTCCAATTTCCAAAATAATTTCGAGCATATCTGGGTGAATATTGCAATCTATATGGTGTCAATAATTTTTGAATTTCACTTTTTTTGAGTTCATAATTTATACTAGCAAATTCTGCTCTATCATCTTCATTTTTCTCATCACTCATCATAATTTGTCTTGGTAATGACGATCCTTCAAGAGGAACATATTCAAAGGGTGGATAAGGAGTAGGATCTTGCAAAAATTCAATAGATGGTTCTGTATTTTTAGATTGATTTAAAGCTATTGCTTGAGCAATAAATTCATCCATAATTAAATCAAATTTAATGGCAATTTCGTTAAATTGATCTTTTATTTTTTTTCTTTTTTCTTTTAACTCTTCAGAAGTATTTTCTTCATTAAAAAAACCCTCTACAGCCAGTCTTTCTATTAAAATTTTAAATTTTTCTTTGGAATTTTCATCTTTAGCTTGATCGCCAGAGATAAATAAATCTTTAAAATTAGGTATTTTACTCTTGAAATCTATAGTTTCGGTTAAACTAGTTTTCGAACAATCTATTTCATATAAATTTAAATCCCTTGATAATTTGGCTTTAACTTGATCTAAGCTTGGTATATTTGATAATTGGCTCAAATAGGCAATATCACTTTTAGCTCTATAAATTTCCTTTTGTAAAAAATAATTTATATTTTCTGGATTTATTAATTCGGCTCTTTCTTGCATTGACAATAGTTTATCGTTTTCATCGTAAATTTGATTTTCAGGGCCACAGCAAACAGTCCAAGCGTCGCCCATAATTGGACTATTATATTTTTTTAAAATTGCTTCCCGAGTTGCCCTATTGTCGCTTTTTAAAAATTCCAAATCTTTTTCAAAAATCGCAAGTTTCTTTTCTAAATCATCTTTGACATCTTTGCAAAATTCTCCTCTTTGCCAATGAATTTTTGACATTTCTTTATCAAGCTTATTTGGATCTTGAAGAGTTTGTTTTCTTTGAAGTTCGGTTTCACAAAATAGATCAATGAAGTCAAGGGATTTATTTCCAGTAAAGGCTAAACCATTTATATCGGATAAATTTAGATAAATATTAGCTTCTGTAATATGACATGACAAATCCGATTTTATCTTTGCAAACCTACCTGGAATATTACTCAAAAGAATCGAATCTTCGCCATCAATATAATAATCTCTGGTATTTGCAGAACCATATCTTGTATAGCCAAATAAATTATTAAAAATTCTTTCTTGATAGGTAATTCTTGGATCAAGATTGCTGTCTATTTTTTTAATTAGATGTTCTGGAAGAAAAACTTTTGGATTTAAAAAGGATCCAATGCAGGTGCCACATTTAGTATATTGATCAAAATGATGTTTATGGGATTTTGGATTTTTAATTACATGGCAATGATATATTAAAAATTGCCTATCTCTAGCAAATTTTCTAAGCTCTTCAACATCTTTTCCTTTAAAAACTTCATTTGGGAAAGGGAAGTCTTCGCTATAAAAATCTTTTATATAATGTCCAGCTGAAACTGGATGCGGATCAACAACTAATGCATGGAATTTTGAGCGAAGTTGATGATGGGAATCTGGAGTAAATGGTGAAACGCATGTATGAATTTTTCCTTCTTCGATAATTTTAAATCTATTACTAGATAATTGCTCTTGAGTGAGATCATATTCGCTCCTTAAAACATGAAGATGTTTTAATTCATCAAATTTTATATCGAGTTGATAATTTAGAAGGGGATTTTCCCTTTTTTTTTCAGGTTTTATGGCAGAAATAAAACTTGCTTCCTGACCTAAAAATTTAAGAGTAAAATATAATCTCATTAAATTATCTTGATCCAGTTTTTCAGTTATACCAAATTGATTTTTTATAGCCAATAAATCAGCCTTTTCAAAATCATCTTCCGTTAAAGATTTTTCTTGATTTATTAATTTAAAACTTGGGGAACTCTTAACCATTTTATAGGTTAATAATTCAAACAAATGATTATATTCATCCTCTTTACTTGATGACAATTCGGACCTTTCATAATAAAGGACGGAATAATTTAGAATTTTTTTAATTTGAGAGCAATCTAAATTTTCAAGGAGATCTTGGTATGATTCAATATTATTATAAAATAGTTCTCTTGATTTTGCAATTCTTAATAGCTCTTTATATTTATCGTTTTGATCATAATTTAAAATTGTATTTTGCATAAATAATCAAATTATTAAATAATAATTAAATTACTCTATAATATTTAATAATTGAAATCAAGTTTACTTGTATTTTAAAAAATAAAAATTTAAGTATGATTCAAGATCTTGTGATTATTTTTTTGCCCATTTGCATTTGCAAAATTTCTGGAATGTTGATTGAGCCATCAAAATTTTGATAATTTTCTAAAATAGCTACTAAAGTGCGTCCAACCGCAAGGGAAGAGCCGTTTAAGGTGTGGGCAAAAACATTTTTTCCTTCGGAATTTTTATATTTAATTGAGGCTCTTCTGGCTTGGAAATCGCCACAATTTGAACAACTTGAAATTTCTCGATATTTATTTTGAGAAGGCATCCAAACTTCAATATCATAAGTTTTTTGTGAACAAAATCCCATATCGCCAGTGCATAACAAAATTTTACGATAAGGTAATTCAAGTTTTTGCAAAATTTGACAAGCAATATTGGTCATTCTTTCATGCTCTTGATTTGACTGCTCTTGAGAAGCGATGGAAACTAATTCGACTTTTTTAAATTGATGTTGGCGAATCATGCCCCGAGTGTCGCGACCTGCAGAGCCGGCTTCTCGGCGAAAACATGGGGTGAGGGCGGTGAAACGAATTGGCAAATCTAAATTTGTTAAAGTTTTTTTGGCAACTAAATTTACTAGCGAGACTTCGGAAGTTGGGATTAGCCAGTAGCCATCGGTGGTAACAAAAGCTTCCTCGGAAAATTTAGGCAATTGCCCAGAAAATTTCATGGCTTCGGATTTTACTAAATTTGGTGGAGAAATTTCGGTGTAGCCATTTTCTAAAGCAAAATCTAGCATAAAATTTGCTAACACTCTCTCTAATCTGGCTAAATCTGCGCTTAATGAAGAAAATCTTGCCCCCGACATTAATGATGATTGTTCAAAATCCAGCATTTTGAGTGCTTCACCAAGTTCGTCATGCGGTTTTGGTTGAAAATCAAAAACTCTTGGCTCTCCATATTTTTCAATTTCTAAATTATCATTTTCATCGATTCCAATTGGCACATCATTGCTTGGCAAATTTGGAATATTGAGTAAGATTTCTTGTAGCTCTTGATCAATGGTAAAATCTTGTTCCAAAGCTAATAATTCGGCATTGATTTTTTTAGATTCATTCAATAAATCAGTGGCGTCGCCTTGATTTTTTTTAACTATAGCAATTTCTTGAGCAATTTTATTTCTTTTGGCTTGTAATTCTTGAATTGAAAAGATTTTTTGGCGATTTTGCTCATCGAGTTGTAAAATTTTTTCACTACGAAGAGAGTTACCACGAGCCTTCATGGCATCATCAAATTTTTGCGGATTTTCGCGAATTAATTTTAAGTCAATCATGATTATATTTGGTCGAGTCGTTTTTTTCCTCTAAAGCCACCAGCAATTCCAGTTCTTGAAACTGTTGTTAAGCCATAATTTTCAAGGATTTTAAGAGCTTCTTCAATTTCAAATGAGGTGCCAATAATCTCAAAAACTGAAGAATCATCTTCTTTGTCAATAATTTGAGAGCGGAAATTTTTTAAATTTTCGATGGCTTGTTGTAATTGATTTTTATCGCAAATAATTTGAGCTAAACAAAGTTCTCGTTCAATATAATCATCGTTTTTGGTTAGCTCGGCTGCGTAGTGAACGGGCACAATTCGGCAAAGTAATTTACAAATTAAATCGATAGTTTTATCGGTTCCAAAAGTAGTGATGGTAATTCTTGATAATTTCTTGTCCTTTGAAACTGGGGCAACGCTCAGGGTCTCAATATTATAGCCTCGAGCGGAAAATAACTCTACCACTCGGGCCAGAGCTCCGAATTCATTGTCAATTAAAACGGCAATCACATGTCTTTTTGAAATTTCGGTCATAAGCTATACGGCGTTAATATCTTTTGTTATATATTGCTTGGCTTGGCTTCCAAGTAAAATTTCGTTGTGAGCCGAACCCGCTGGTATCATCGGAAATACATTTTCCGCCTTATCGACGAGGCAATTAAATAGAACTGGACCTTTATGATTGACCATTTCAAGAATTTTTTCATCGAGCTTAGCTGGGTTATCGCACTCAATTCCTTTGATGCCAAATGACTCTGCTAGCTTCATAAAATCTGGAAGCGATTCCATATAAGATTGGCTTTCGCGTTTTTCATAAATCAATTCTTGCCATTGACGCACCATTCCCATATAACGATTATTAATTATAAAAATTTTCACAGGAAGTTGATATTGTTTGATGGTGCATAATTCTTGCATATTCATTAAGAAGCTGGCATCACCGCTAACACAAATTACTAAATCATTTGGATTGGCAATTTGGGCGCCAATTGCAGAAGGAACTCCATAGCCCATGGTTCCAAGTCCACCAGAAGTGAGCCATTTTTTTGGCTGATTGAATTGGATATATTGTGCGCTCCACATTTGATGCTGTCCAACATCGGTTGAAACAAAAGGCTCAGCATCTTTGGTTAGGGCATTGAGTCTTTGCAGAGCATATTCGGGCTTAATAGTTTTTTTGGATTCCTCAAATGATAAGGATTTAATGGCTTGCCATTTGTTGATTTGAGCCCACCACTCTTTAATTTCTTTGGAGCGATTGCCGATTTTGCGACGCTCTAATTCGTTGAGAATTTCAATAATTGCAGTTTTTGCATCAGCATTAATAGCAACATCGACTTTGATGATTTTGTCAATGGAGCATTGGTCAATATCGATGTGAATTTTTTTAGAATTTGGCGAGAATCCTGAAACTCTACCAGTAACGCGGTCGTCAAATCTAGCACCAATATTAATCATTACATCACAATCATGCATTGCCATATTGGCTTCATATGTGCCGTGCATTCCAAGCATACCAATAAAATGATGGTCAGAAGCTGGAAAGGCGCCAAGTCCCATTAGAGTGTTGGTAATTGGAAATCCTAAATGTCGAACTAATTTTGTGAGTAATTCACAAGCCTCATCTCCCGAGTTTATAACCCCGCCACCGACATAAAAAATTGGTTTTTTTGCTGATAAAATTAAATCTACCGCATTAGAAATATTATCGTGATTTAAGGAAAATTTATTTTCTTTAAGTTGATAAGATTTGCGATTAATAATCGATTTGCCTAAATAAATTCCATGGCTATTTTGCACATCTTTTGGAATATCGATTAAAACTGGTCCTGGGCGATTAGTGCGGGCAATATGAAAGGCTTCGTGTATTATATAGCCCAAATCATTTACATCTTTTACTAAATAATTATGTTTTGTGCAAGAGCGTGTTAATCCTGTAATATCAGCTTCTTGAAAACCATCGGTTCCAATAACACTTGTAGCTACTTGTCCAGAAAAACAAACCA
>JBMSPZ010000035.1:0-11134 GCA_049423025.1 Rickettsiales bacterium | reverse complement strand
TTTTCACCTTTCAAGCCATATTGCTCGCAAATATTAATAAAGTCATTTTTAACATCAAAAAAGTCAAAATCACGACGATCTTGATAATGATCCTGAATTTTATTTTTTCCGGCTCTAAGCCCAGAAATCATGGTTCTTTGGGTAGTATTTAATGAAAATACATTACCAATTTCAAATAGACTTAAGTCAACAAAATTTCGAAGATAATTTTTTTTATAGCTATTTATTAAACCGATGATTAAATTTGATCTTAAATAATTTAGCTCGGCAGAAATTGGGTTTTTTAAAAATAAATTTGCTGATAATTCGCCAAAATGTTGCTGAATTTTGCTATCTACAAAGCTCCAGGAAATAGTTTCGGTTAATTGAGAATTGGCGAGTAAAATTCGTATTTTATGGAGGTGATCAAAATTGTTTTTGGCGTTTAAATTTAGAGATGGTAAATTTTCTTTGGCAATAAAATTATAACCATGAATTCTTAAAATTTCTTCAACAAGATCTTCGGAGTTAAAAATATCGTGCCTATGAGACGGAACTTTGATTTTACTAGGTTCAATCTTTTGAAAACCAAGATTTTCAAGGATTTTATCGGCAATATTTTGATCAATATCATAGCCAATAATTTGCTTGAATTTGTTAAAATCAAAATCAATTATTTTAGCCGGAAATTCTTGTTTGTGTGCAAAAATTTCGCTAAATTCACCGCCACAAATTTCAAGAATTAATTTGCAGGCATGCTCAATGGCTTGTTGACAAGAATTTGGGTCAATTCCGCGTTCAAAACGATGACGAGAGTCGGATAAAATATTTAAATTTCTCCCGCTAAAAGCCACAACCTCTTTGCTAAAATAAGCGGACTCAAGCAAAATTTCGGTGGTGCCTAAATCGCAAGATGAGTTTTCAGAGCCAATAACTCCGGCAATAGCAATTGGATTATCGTTGTTGCGAATTGTTAAAATTTTACTATTAAGTTGGTGGGAAGATTTTTTTAGAGATTGAAAAACTTCATTATCCTTAGCAAAATCAATAGCAATATCTCTTGAAATTTTCGACGCGTCATAAGCATGAAGCGGGCGGTTATATAAATGCATGATATAGTTGGTAATATCAACAATCGCGGAAATAGAATTAATTCCTGCACTTTCAAGTTTTTCTTGAAGCCATTTTGGCGATTGGCAATTTTTTAAATTTCGGATTTGTCGATAAAAAATTGCTGGGCAAGAATCTGGTTGTATATTTTTGACGCTAAAAGCAAATGCAAAATTTGAAATTATTTGAGTAGCTTCTGGCGATTTAAGGGTTCCAAGACCAGCACAAGCAAGGTCTCTAGCAATGCCGTAAACCCCAAGGCAATCACCACGGTTTGGGGTGACATTAATTTCAATTATAGCATCATTTTTGCCATATATATCAGCGATTTTTTCGCCGATTTGGTGATTATTTGGAATTTCAATAATTCCAGAATCTTCATCGCCAAGACATAATTCTTTGGCAGAGCATAGCATTCCATTGCTTTCAACAGAAGCAATTTTGGCTTTTTTGATTTGCATTTGATTGCTTGGAATGATGGAATTTATTGGGGCATAAGCAACTTTAATGCCAGCTCGGGCATTGCTTGCTGCGCAAATAATTTGTAATAATTCAGTGCTGTCGAAAGTTTTAACTTTGCAAATTTTTAATTTGTTAGAATTAGGATGAGGTGTGGCTTCAATTATTTCCGCGACTGTAAAATATTTTAAAGAATCAGCTTGATTTTCGATATTTTCTACTTCAAGACCGATATCGGTAAGTTTATTGGCGATTTGAAATGCATCAGCCGAGGTTTGAAGAAATTCCTTAAGGGTGGAGAGAGCAAATTTCATTGGTTTTAAATTTTAGAAATTTTATCTAGCGAATTTTCAAAAATTTTATTTTGAATTTGATCGTTGAATTTTAAATTAGAAAATTCGTTAATTGCTTGATCAACAATGTGAGTTTTAATTTGACGAATGGCAATTTCTTCTTCTGACTTAATGCGATTTAATGCGGTTTGCGACATTTTTTGGATTTGTTCATCAAGAGTTTTTTGAGCATTTTCTTGGAGCTTATTGGCTTCTAAAACTGCATCACTTAAAATTTTTTGAGCTTGATCAATTGAATGTTTGTGAAAAATATGGGCCTCTTCCAAAAGTCTTTGTGCGCTTTCTCTCATGTTTTTTGCTTGTAAAATATCATCCGCAATTTTTCTAGCATTATTATCAAGCGATTTATTGATATGAGGGAAAACATATTTAATTAGAATTGCAACAAAGCTAAAAAAGGCTATGGCTAACCAAAATTTTTCGTCAAACATTTTATTGTGTAATTTTATTTTTAATAATTTCGATAATAGAATTTATAATTTTGGTGTTATTATTTTTAGAATTTTCGATAAATTCTTTAATTTCTGCGCGTGATTTGCTGACTTTTTGCTCAAGATTTTCTTTAAGTTCGCTGATTTTTTTATCACGAATTTGTTGATTAGTTTTTAAAATTTCAGCGATTTTATTTTGATATTGCAAATTAGCTTGTTGAAGATTCATTTCAGCTTCTTTATTAATTTCTTCAGTTTTAATTGAAATTTCTGATGCAAGATTTTGATCGGTTTCAATAAGTTTAGAGCGTTTTTCAATGATTTCGCGAATTCTTGGTAAAATTAGATAATGTGCAGATAAAAATAATACTGCAAAACATAATCCAAACCAAAAGATTTGCGATAAATATGTGGTAAAATCAAATTGAGGCATAGTTCAAATAAAATTAAGGACCTAAGTGGTGATTAGTTAAAAATTAGTTAGTAAATAATACTAAGAAAGCCAATAATACGGCAAAAATACCCATAGCTTCAGCTAAGCCAACAGCGATATAGATATATTTTTCAATTTTTGGGGCAGCCGAAGGGTTGCGAGCAATTGAATTGAAAAATGAGCCAAAGATATTGCCGATTGCCACAGCGGCACCAGCCATAGCAATTGATAATAAACCAACGCCGATAAATTTTAATGCAAGCATTTCCATAAAAGTAAAAAATTAAGATTAATAAAATTATAGTTTTTTTGGGCTATAAACCCATCTCATTAACCCCATTAAAGAGGGAAATATTTGACCAATGAGCAAAATCAAATTCTAAAAATTAATGTGCTTTCATAGTTTCGCTTAAATAAGCACAAACTAGGATTGAGAAAATATATGCTTGCAACACTGCAACAAATAACTCAAAGCCCGTCATAATAATGCTAAATAAGAAAGGAAAAACTCCAAGAAAACCAAGCGAAATGACGAATCCAGCGATTACCTTGAGCAACACATGCCCAGCAACCATATTGGCAAAAAGACGAACCGAGAGAGTAATTGGGCGAATTAAGAAAGAAAATAATTCGATGATAAAAATAACAGGAGCCATCCAAATCGGGACTCCGCTAGGTAAAAACATATGGATAAATCCCCCAAGGCCGTTACGAATAATGGCAAAAATAGTAATAATGAAGAAGCAAAGCATGGCAATTGATAAAGTAACCGCAACCTGACTGGTTGAGGTAAAGCTGTAAGGAGTCATGCCAAGGCAGTTGCAAAGCAAAATGAATGTGAAAATGCTAAAAATTAGTGGCATAAATTTTTTTCCTTCCTCGCCAATACTTCCAAGAATTAGATTATTGATGAAGCTATAAATTGATTCGGCAATGTTTTGTGAGCGATTAGGAATTAAAAGTTTTTTGCTAGTAGCCTTTAACATAAAAACAATAATTAAAAAAGTGGCAATAACCATATAAAGAGCAGAGTTGGTAAAGCTTAAATTATAGTTGCCAATGTGAATTGGATAAATTTCTTTGATTTTAAATTGATCAAGGGGGGAATGTTTTTCGTGAGTTTCTTCATGAGTTTGTTGATGTTGAGAGGTTTCGACTTGATTATTTTGATCCGAAGAATTTGGTGAATTAGAATCACTTGATTGATTGTTTTGTGGCATTTCGTTATTAATAATTTTTGACATAGCTTAAAATTATATTTGGTAAATTCTAGAAATTGCTAGATTTATTTAATTAGCTGGTGAAATATTAGCTAAAATAAATATTGTTATTGAATATTTTGCTAATTATAAATTATAGTTTAAATTAATTTAAACAAAAATTAAACAACTTGCAACTGGTAATAATTCTTATAAAAATTTTATTAATTATTTACTAACTTGTCAAGCTATGAAATTATAAAAAAATGCCTTTAAAAAAAATATTTTTAATCACAATTATTTTTCTTTTTTTTGGATTTAACGGGGTTTTTGCTCAAGAATTACAAGCTAAATACCAAGATTGGAGTGTATTTAAAACTGAAAGGGGTGATAAAACTATTTGTTATATTGCTTCGACCCCAATAAAATCGCTTGGTAATTATGAAAAACGCGGAGAGCCGTTTTTTTTAGTAACCAGTTTAGAAAATGATTCAGATGAAATCAGTACTTCATCAGGTTTTATTTTTAGCAAAAATTCCAATGTTGAGCTTAATTTTGGAGCCAAAAAATATTACCTTTTCCCTTTTAAAACCATTGCTTGGGCGAATGATAAAAATGACGATGCAGATATAATTAAAGACATGCAAAGTAATGCGGAAATGATTGTAAATGGAATAGCTCGCGATGGAAAAATTTCTACCGACACCTATTCATTAATTGGATTTGCTCATGGTTATAAAAAAATGAAGGAAATATGTCAGAATCGTTAATTTTAAATATTTCAATCATAGGTTTGGGTTTTATTGTTTGCTTTATCTTGTTGATATTTGTTATTCGAGGTATTTTGGAATTAATAATTTACATTTCTTACAAAAATTATCAGGAGTTGAAAAAAAAGACTCAGCAATATTTTCCAAAAAATCAGAAAAAATATATAAAGGAAGAGGAGGAGTTAAAGAGATATAAGGACGAAATTCCTAAGGCTCACTCCGCAACCAAATATGAAAAAAAACTAAAGGAATTCGAAGCGCAATATCAAAAAATTCAAGATGATATTTTGCAAGAAGAAGAGGAGAAAATTGTTGGTGTAGCCAAGCCAATAGGGTTTTGGACCGCAAAAATATTTGGCGAAAGAATTGCTACAGTCATTGCACAAGCGGAGTCAATGAAAAAGGGCGAATCGACTAAATTTTGGCAAAATTTTGTTAAAGCTTCAAGGGCTCAAGCAAGATTTCAAGATAACTCAAAACAAAGGTAAAATATGACTGAAAATATTGTTAATCAAGAAATTGTTAATTCATTTTTTAAATATTACAAAAAAGATATCGAAACTATTGATAAAATCGAGTTTGAGCTATTGCAGACCAAAATAACTGAAAATTTTGCAGAAATTATAAAGTTAGAAAATTCTAATGAGATATTATTGTTAAAATTTAGTGATTATAATTTTTGTTTTTTGCATATTTTAGCTAAATTTGGTGTAGTTGACGATTTAAAAAAAGCCATTGATATTGTAGGCATTAAAAATATTGATCATGGTGATATAAATAACTTTAGTCCTTTACACCATTGTTCAATTAGTGGAAAACTTGATAATCTCAAGGTGTTAATTGGTTTTGGTGCTAATATTAATGCTAAATCATCAAATGAAACTAGAAATTGGTTACCAATTCATTATGCTTGTAAATTTGGATATAAATTAATTGTTGAAGAATTAATTAATGCGGGAGTTAATAAGGAGGTAGTCACTGCTTTTGGCTTAACTCCATTGCATGTAGCCTGCGAGTTTGGAAAGTTTGAGGTAGCCGAATATTTGGTTGGCATAAATTGCAATTTGGATCCAGAAACAATTACTGAAAATCAAAAATTATGTCCAATTCATTATGCAGTAATTATAAATTCATTTAAAATAGTAGAATTATTGATTTTTGCTGGTGCGAATCGTTTCAAAAAAAATTTTTCTGGTGAAGATTCTCTAATCATGGCTTCAAAACGAAATTGTTCGCAGATTATTGACTTACTTTTATCATCTGGAGTGGTTGAGGATTTGGATAGAGCTTATGAAATTGTCAAAGAACGAGAATTCGCTGATAGTATTAATATTGTTGAATTTTATTATTTTGCTCGCAAAAGATTATTTAATCGCGGTGAATTAATAAAAATTTCCAAAATCCTTATTGATGGCATGAATAATGTTAAAATGCATAATTTAAATAAATATCGTTTTGATATTATGCATCCCGCCAAAATTACTCCATATTTTTTATGTCATATAAAAAGAAAAATTGGATGGTTTAAAAAAAGAGATGTCACTTTAGAACAATATGCTAATCATTCTGGACTTGATATGTTGGCAGGCTCATTAAAAAAGATGAATGAATTAGTTGTTCATCAAGAATTAATTAAAAAATTTTAGCTTTAATTAAATTAATTTAGCTAAAGCGTTTTTGATGCGTTCCTTGGCTTCGTTTGATGGTTCGCAAAGAGGGAGGCGAACTTCAGGCGAGCATAAACCAATAAGGCTAGCGCAATATTTTACAGGAATTGGATTGGTTTGGCAAAACATGGCGCTATGAAAATCGTTTAATTTATCTTGAATCTCTAAAGCTAAGGCATAATTTCCGTTGGCGGTTGCTCTTTGTAAATCTCCAACCAATTTTGGTAAAATATTTGATGAAACCGAAATAATACCATTGCCACCCATGGCATTGAAGCCTACAGCGGTTGCATCTTCTCCGGATAAAAATAGAAAATTCTTTTTTTGGATAAGTAATCGAAGCGAAGCCATTCTGGCTAAGTCACCAGTGGCGTCTTTGATGCCAATAACATTTTCAAGTTCAGCAATTTTAGCTAGGTTTTGGTCAGAAATATTAATAACTGAGCGTCCCGGAATGTTGTAAATGATAAGCGGAATTCCACATTTATTTAGCTCTTGAAAATGTAAATAAATTCCTTCGGGTGTGGGTTTGTTGTAATATGGGGCAACAATTAAGCATGAATCAGCTTTAATTTTTTTGGCATGATTGGTCATGGCGATGGCTTCTGCGGTTGAATTAGAACCAGTTCCCGCCATAACTTTAATTTTGCCACCAGCAATTTTAACTGCCATTTCAATTAGTAAATTATGTTCATCGTGAGATAGGGTTGGAGACTCTCCGGTTGTGCCACAAGGCACGATTCCATCAACCAAATTTTCAATCTGATTGGTAATAATTTTTTCAAAAGATTTTTCGTCAATCTTATTATTTTTAAAAGGCGTAATAAGAGCTGTGTAAATATTTGTTTGCATTGAATAAAATTTTAAAATTTAATTTGATTTTCAAATCATAAATTTCTAATATTTAATAATCAATATAGCAAACTATATTTTTTAGATATTAATTTTTTAAATTTAATAAATGACTGACCAGATTTTTAATTTTGCTGACCCATCTATGGTTTCTGCCCAGTATTTTCCAGTTTTGATATTTTTAATAATTGCGATTGGTTTATCAATTATTATCATTTTAATTCCTTTTATTATCAATAAAATGCGTCCGAATGCTGAAAAAAATTCACCTTATGAGTGCGGATTTGAAGGAGAAGGACCTGTGCGAAATGAGTTCAAGGTACAGTTTTATTTAGTCGCCATTTTATTTATAATTTTTGATTTAGAAGTGGCTTTTTTATTTCCATGGGCTGTTGCCTTGCGTGAAATCGGCGTAGTAGGATTTTGGTCAATGATGGCGTTTTTAACCTTACTAACCATTGGCTTTGTCTATGAATGGAAGCGTGGCGCTTTAGAATGGAAATAATTAATTAATTTTAAAATTATGAATAATTTAAGTCCTTTAAATCAAGATTTGCTTCTAAACCAAATGGCTAATGAGGTCAAGAATCAGGGATATGTCACGGCAAAACTTGACGACCTCATCAACTGGGCTCGAAGTGGATCGCTTTGGCCAATGACTTTTGGTCTAGCCTGTTGCGCAGTTGAGATGATGCAAACCGCAGCGTCTCGATATGATCTTGATCGTTATGGCATGATATTTCGTCCATCACCTCGTCAATCTGATGTTATGATTGTAGCTGGAACTCTTACCAATAAAATGGCGCCAGCACTTCGTAAGGTTTATGATCAAATGGCCGAACCAAAATATGTAGTATCAATGGGAAGCTGTGCCAATGGCGGTGGTTATTACCATTATTCTTATTCGGTGGTTAGAGGTTGTGACCGAATTGTGCCAGTTGATGTTTATGTTCCGGGATGCCCGCCAACGGCAGAAGCCTTACTTTACGGTTTGCTTTTGTTACAACGCAAAATTAAAAGAACTAAAAATTTTAAACGATAATATGCAACAAAATCTTCAATTACAAGCTAATTATATTAATGAAAATTTTTCCAAAACACCATTAAATTATTCAATTCAAAATGATAATTTAATTTTTTATGTTGAAAAATTATTTATCACCGATTTTTTAACTTTCTTGCGTGATGACAAAGAATTATCTTTTAAAACCCTGTTAGATGCATTCGGAGCTGATATGCTTGGCGTTAGAGAGCCTAGGTTTGAAGTTATTTATAATTTATTGAGCTACAAACTTAACAATCGTATAACCGTTAAGGTAGCTTTAAATGATGGCGAAGAGGTAGAGTCGGTCTCTTCGATTTTTAGCTCGGCTGGCTGGTTTGAAAGAGAAGCCTTCGATATGTATGGAATAAAGTTTTTTAATCATCCTGATTTACGCAGAATCCTTACCGACTACGATTTCGAGGGTCATCCGATGCGTAAGGATTTCCCACTTACGGGCTATAAAGAAGTTCGCTATGATGAAGTTCAACAAAAAGTTATTTACGAAGATGTTAAATTGATGCAAGAATTTAGAAATTTTGATTTTGAAATGCCTTGGGCAGGAGCCAAAAAGGCTATTCAAAAATAATTAGCATTATTTAACCTATGATTAAATTTACTAATATAACCCAATCTTTTGTCTTAGCTAGTAAAGGCAAAGAAAAATTCGATATTGTTAAGTGGTATTGGGGCTTTTTTTCTTATCTCATTTGTTTTTTTATAATTTACGGAATTCTTGAAAAATTTTCTTGGAAATTTATAGTTTCAGTAATTTCCTATGGGGTAATTATTTATTATATTTGGCATATTTATGTAACCATAAAATGTGCGCCAAAAGCTATAAAACTTAGCAAAGAAGAAAAAGAAATAAAGCGTTTAAAAGAGGGTGGTTTTTTTAGAAAACTTACTAGAAAATTGTTGCTTCAAGAATCTTTTAGTAAGTTAAATCCTAGAAATTTATTGGTGGCAATTGACCTATTTATGATTTTGCATTTTATTACAATCGCTTAAGTAATGCTAAAAAAAACCATAATTTTTTTTATAATTTACCTATCTTTTTCCTTAAAAACTTTTGCCAATGATAAAATAATTGCTAATGATAATAACCATCAAGCAAAAATCTATAATTGGCAAGTTTTAAGGGTTTTAGATGGTGACACTCTTGAGATTAATAACGAATTTTTACCACAAGAACTTAAATTATTTGTTCGAATTAAGGGTATCGACACCCCAGAAAAATCATTTCGAGCCAAATGCTTAAAGGAAAAAAAATTAGCACAAAAAGCTACCGATTTTACTACCAAATTAATCAATGAAGCGATTGCAAATAAACAAAAAATCGAGTTTTCCGAAATAAAATGGGACAAATATGGCGGAAGAATTGTTGCCAAAGTTAAGATTGGCGATAAAATTATCGGCGATGAGCTTATCAAAAATGGTTTAGCCAAAGCCTATTTTGGCGAAAAGAAATCGAGCTGGTGCAATTAATTTTTTTTAAAAAAAATTTGATTGATAATTATTATTATTATTTTATTATTAAAATATATTTAAAAAAATTTTAATTTATGAATAATTTAACAACAAATTCAAAGCATAATCTCAATAATACTAGGATATTTGGCTTAATTTGGTCATTAATTTTTTTAGTAATTTCATATAAATTAAATTGGAATTATTTAACCTTAATTTTATTTGCATTTTTTTTATTTTTTAGTTTATTTAAACCAAGATTTTTTGAATATTCAAAAATTTTGCCAATTTGGATAAAATTTGGAGAAATAATTGGTAAGATAAATTCAAAAATAATTATTTTTATAATGTTTTTTGGTCTTTTTACCCCAATTGGATTAATATTAAAAATTTTTGGTAAAGATCTTTTGTCAAAAAAACTTAAACCCACTGATACTTCCTATTTTATTCCAAGAAGTCAGCCAAACACCGATATGAAAAACCAGTTTTAAAATGATAAAAAAAATAATTAAACAACATCCTAAAATCACAAATTTTCTCTTACTTTTTTTGGTATTGATAATTTTTGGTTGGATATTTTATAAAATTATTTCTTTTGATTTTTTATCCGACTCTGCCGAATCTGAAAAATATAGCATTTTGGATAAGGTCACTTACCAAATTAGATGCAATAATGAACGACATATTCGCCTCAGAGAATTAAAGCCTAATCAAAAAATCTATAAAACCCCTGCAAATATTTTTAAAACCTTAGAAAATAAAAAATATTTGTTTGAAACCGACGAAAATGGCTTTCTAAAACCCTCAATGATTCATAAAAAACCTGAATTGCAAATTTTCTTTATAGGTGGCTCAACCACCGAATGTGAATTTGTTGATGAAAAATCAAGATTTCCATATTTAGTTGGAAGAATTTTGGAAGAAAAAACTAAAATTAAAGTAAATAGTGATAATGCTGCGAAAAGTGGAAATAACTCATTGCATTCCATAAATATTTTGCTAAATAAACTAATTCCATTTAATCCAGATATTGTTATAATGATGCATAATATTAACGATTTATCAACGCTATTTTTTGAGGGGTCTTATTGGAATAATAATAAAACCATTGCTCCAATAGTTTGCAATCAAAAAAATAACAAGAAATTTATCAAAAATGATCAATGGTCTTTGAGTAATTTTTGGAAGGAAAAAATTCTTAATAATCCAGCTGAATTGATAAAATTAGGCGAAGATTTTAAAGAAAATCTTAAAATTTTTATTTCAATTTCAAAAGCAAAAAAGATAAATCCTATATTAATGACTCAGCCAAATAGAATTGAAAATAATGAAAATTTTAATATCGATAGAAGCTTCGAGGCGAGCAAAA
>JBMSPZ010000034.1:0-11344 GCA_049423025.1 Rickettsiales bacterium | reverse complement strand
AATTATCTTACTATTTTGCTTGGAATAACTTTAATGTTGCTTTCCATAAAATTAAGTTTTTTTGAAAAATATCAATTTCCAAAAATTTTACGACTAAAATTATTGATGCTTGGCACCTTTATCCAAGGGACATTCGGCGTCGGAGGTCCTTTTGTAGTTAATGCTTTATATGATAGATTTTCTTCAAAATCATCGCTTAGGGCTACAATGGCGATGTTTTTTTTGTGTTGCAATATTTTACGATTCATACAAATTTCAATCACCTCACCTTCAGATTTAAAAATTATATCGAAGATTTTCCCAACCATAATTCCAGTCTTTATAGCCATTTATCTTGGACATCTAATTCATGTTAAAATTTCTGACAAATATTTCAAAAAAGGTATCGCTATTATCACTTTTTTAGCTTCGTTAAATTTCTTTGTAAAATTATTTTATTAAATTGTTTGGCTAAAAATTTTTTTTAGTTCAAAATATTGTTATGAAAATTTCAAATTTCCTAAGAAACATCGTTATTTTAAGTTTAATACTTAGTTTTAGTGCCAGCATTATTTTGTCCTTAATGGCAAAAAATCCTAATCCCCAATATTCTTTTAACCTTGAACTTGAACCAGAAATTGAAAGTGAAGAATCATTAAAATCTAAAAACGAAAATTCTGAAATTCTAGCTAGCCGATTTAACTTCAACTCAATAAATTTAATTTTTAAAAACTTCAAATATTTTAATTTATCTTCATCACTGGAATTTTTTAATGAGGTTCCAACCTCACCTCCAAATAATTGCTAATTTTATTCTTTTTTTTAGCAACTTATTTTTTATTCAATGAAACAATTTTTACATAATTTTAAATCGGATTTCCCAGCAAGTATTGTGGTTTTCTTCGTCGCATTGCCACTCTGCCTCGGTATTGCTCTTGCCTCTGGATCGCCATTATTTTCTGGCATTATTGCTGGAGTTGTTGGTGGAATTTTAGTTGGATTTTTAAGCAAATCCGCTCTTGGCGTAAGCGGTCCAGCTGCTGGTTTAGCAGTCATAGTTTTTAGTAATATCAATGAAATCGGCTCTTATCAAGGCTTTTTACTTATTGTTTGCATAGCTGGTATCATGCAATTTTTGATGGGGGTTTTTCGACTCGGTTCAATTGCTTATTATTTTCCATCTTCGGTAATAAAGGGAATGCTATTTGGCATCGGCTTAATAATTATCATCAAACAAATTCCTCATGCTCTTGGCTATGACAATCAAAACCCAAATGATTTTCAAGAATTTTTAACCCAAAATATTTTCATTAGCTTCAAACAAACTCTTGCCAATATTACCCCAATTGCCGTGATAATTTCGGCAATTTCATTGGCAATTTTAATAATCTGGGATAATTTTTTAATGAAAAAATACCCAGTTTTTAAATTTATTCAAGGACCCTTAATTGTGGTTTTTATCGGAATAGTTATTAGTAATTTTTACGATTTGGCTGATCATCAAATTGTGCAAATTCCAGTTACCCAGTCTTTCGATGATTTTTTAAATAATTTCACTCTGCCTGATTTTTCTATGCTTGATAATCCAAAAATTTATTTTCTTGCATTAATTTTGGCTATTGTTTCTTCAATTGAAACCCTTTTATCAGTTGAAGCCATCGACAAACTCGACCATGAAAAACGAATAACCCCAACCAACAAAGAGTTAAAAGCTCAAGGAATTGGCAATTTAGTTTCTGGTTTAATTGGCGGACTACCCATTACCCAAGTAATTGTTAGAAGTAGTGCCAATCATGCTTTTGGCGCCAAAAGTAAAAATTCGGCGATTTTTCACGGAGTTTTATTA
This sequence comes from Rickettsiales bacterium, assembly GCA_049423025.1. GTDB lineage: Bacteria > Pseudomonadota > Alphaproteobacteria > Rickettsiales > UBA1997 > CAILUF01. The sequence continues at coordinate 9,519 of JBMSPZ010000034.1, read as the reverse complement.
TTGATATGTGCGATTTCTATTCCAAAAATTTTAAATATGATACCTTTTGCTAGCCTCGCCTGCATCTTACTTTTTGTTGGATATAAGCTAGCCAATCCAAAAGTATTATTGCAAATAAAAAAACTTGGTCATGAGCAATTTGCACCATTTCTAGTTACCGTTGTTGGTATGCTGGCATTTGATTTGTTAAAAGGGGTAATTTTAGGAATGATTATGGCGGTAGTTTTTGTATTGATCAATAATTTTCGTAATGCCTTTGAACAGGTTAGCGAAAAACATCGTCATAACAAATTCACTATCACTCTAGCTCAAGAAGTTTCATTTTTAAATAAAGGTAAAATTTTGCAATTATTAAAATCAATTCCCGACAATTCTGAGCTTATAATTGATGGCTCAAAATCTGTTTTTATTGATTATGATGTTTATGAAATAATCAAAGATTTTGAGATAAATGCAAAATCCAGAAATATTCAACTTCAACTTAAAGCTATTAAAAAAACATGGTAACACTTACAAAAACAATGCGCGACAAACTTACGCCAAATCATGCCCTTGAGATGCTTCAAGCTGGCAATAATCGCTTTGTAACTAATTTAAAACTTAATCGAAATTTATTACAACAAGTCAATGAAACTAGTGATGAACAATATCCATTTGCCTTTATTTTAAGTTGTATTGATTCAAGAACATCAGCTGAACTTATATTTGATCAAGGATTGGGAGATATTTTTTCTTGTAGAATTGCTGGCAATATTTTAAATGACGACATTATGGGTAGCATGGAATTTGCTTGCAAAATTTCGGGTGCCAAAATTGTTGTGGTTCTTGGTCATACCGAATGTGGCGCCATAAAAGGAGCCTGCAATCACCTAAAAATGGGGCATTTGACTGGTCTACTCGACAAAATCAGTGCGGTAATTGACAAAGACCAACAAGAAAAAAACGGGGATCAATCTCAATATTACGATTCAGTTTCCAAAGCCAATGTAAAAAATGTACTAAAACAAATTAAAGAAAAAAGCCCAATTATAAATGAATTAATTGCTGAAGAAAAAATCATTTTGGTTGGAGCTATGTATGATATTTCCAGCGGAGTAGTCGAATTTTATTAAATTATAATTTAAGTTGTTTTTAGAATTTAACTTTAGTAAATTAATTTAATTTTAAAAAACCTTTTACCTTAAATTCATAATTTTAATTTTCATTGAAAAATTTTATCATAATTCTCACATTATTATTTGCAGGCTCTTGTGCTAAAATAAGCTATTTACAGCTTTTAAGTAGCAAAGAACAAATGCTCAAATCAACTGGGGGCTATGAAGCTTTCTTAGCTCTTGAATATCTGTCTTTTGCCCGCAGATTAGTTGGTGTCAATGATTTAAAAACCGCCGAATATTTTGCCAAAAAGGGGCTAGATATTGAAGGTGGCAAAAGCTATTCTCCAGAAAATCCAATTACATGGAAAGCTGAGCCAACAAGGATGTCGGAATTTGTTTTAATGCAAAAAAAGTTAGAAAATTTGATTAACAATCAAACCCTAATTTTTCAACTTCCAATTCAAATGGCTCATCTTTCTTACCTTTATGATTGCTATGTTTCAAAAGAATCTAAGGCAATTTTTCGAGCTGATGAACTTTCGAATTGTCGAGTAAATTTTGTTAAATTAGTTGATGAATTAGAGAGTTTTTTAAATGATTTAAGCAAAGACAAAACCCCTGAAGTTAAAATTGTAGAGCCAGAATTTACAAGATTTGAAGTGATTTTTGATGCTGAAAACTATATTCTTAATGAAAAAGGACAAAAACAAATGCTTGAAATTGTCGATTATTTAAAGACCCAAGGCGGTAGATTTAGACTTATAATTACTGGCAACCCTGACAATGCCATTAAAGAAAAATATAATTTAGCCTTGGTAAAAAATCGAATTTTTGTAGTCAAAAATTATTTAATCAAAAATGGTGTTGATGAAAATATCATCCAAGAACGCATTGAATCCGAAGATTTTCCCGATATAATTGCTAATGATGAGGTTGAAAATCAACTTAATAGAAGTGTTGGGGTTTATGTTATTTCAGGCGATTTGGATTTTAAACCATATCCTCTGCCATTGCTACAAAACCTTCTTTATAAAGCACAAATTGAAAATGCCAAAAAAGAAATTGGAATTGAACAAAAATAATATGGAAATTAACAATAAAAAATATCACAAAATTATTTTAAAAATCGGGTCATCATTAATTGTTGATGGCGATATAATCCGCTATAAATGGATTGAAAACTTAGCAGAAAATATCAGCAAAATTTTATCAAATAATTGCAAAATAATTATCGTTACCTCTGGAGCGGTTGCACTTGGAAGAATCAAATTGAGGCTTCTTAATCAAAAATTAACCCTGCCACAAAAACAATCCTGCGCTTCAGTTGGACAAATCGAATTAATGTCAATTTATAAAAATATCTTTAATAAGCATAAATATGAGGTAGCGCAAATACTTCTTACTGCCAATGATTGCAATTTGCGAAAGAATTTTTTAAATTGCAAAAATACTTGCGAAGAACTTTTAAAAAATAACATCATTCCAATCATCAACGAAAACGACTCGGTTGCCGTCGATGAAATTAAAATTGGCGATAATGATCGACTTTCAGCCCGAGTTGCCCAAATGATAAAAGCGGATTTAGTAATATTGCTATCAGATATTGATGGTCTTTACAATAAAAATCCAAAAATTTACAAAGATGCCAAACATATCGCCATCGTCAATAAAATTACTAAAGATATTGAAAAAATGGCAAAAGGCACTTCATCTAAAGTTGGAACTGGAGGAATGATCACCAAAATTATGGCAAGCAAAATGGTAATGTCATCGCAAAGCGATTGTATTATCACCAATGGCACCGATTTAAATGTTTTACAAAAATTAGTTAAGGGCAAACAAAAATTCACAATTTTTAGTCCAATTGAAAAGGTTTCTAAAATTTCAAAACACAAAAGTGAATCTAAAAAAAACTGGCTGGCTGGTTTGGTTAATGCCAAGGGCTCTGTGGTGATTAATGAACTTGCCAAAGAAAAACTTTTAACCAAAAAAGTAAGTTTATTGCCAGTTGGAGCAATTGAAGTAATTGGCAGTTTTGCCAAAAATGAGGCAATTTTTATTCTTGACGAAAAACGACAACATATTGGCAGTGGAGTTGCCAATTTTAGCAGTCAAGAAGTTAAACAAATTTTACAAAAAAACTCCAGCGAAATTAAAAAAATCCTCGGTTCATCAGCCAAAAAAGAACTTATCCACATCGATAATTTATTTATTTTGTAAGGAAACAAAACTCCACCCCCCTCCCAAAATTTTCTTTACAAAAAAATTTTACCCTACCGCCAAGGGAGGGTGATTGCACCGCTAATTTTGCCAAAGATAATTTTTACCCTGACGCAACCGAGAAGCGAAATTTCGACACGCGCTGGTAAAATTATAAACAAAAAAAATCCCTCTAATTACAAAATTAAAGGGATTTTTTAAATCTAAATTTTTTTAAGAATTTATTCTTCAGATTTTTTCTTTCTTGGTTTTTTGGCTTTGACGACAACTTCTTCTGCTCCCTCTTGTGAAGCTGATTCAGTTTCTTGATCATCAGATTCTTTTTTAGATTTCTTTTTTGGATTTAATAAAACCATAGCTTCAGATTCGCTTCTAGAAACTAAAAGTTTTACATCAAGAATTAAATCAGAGTGTAAATTTAATTTTGAATCATAAATTCCGATTTCTTTGATTGGCTTTGATAAGAAAACCACTGATTTATCGATTAATTTTTCGTTAATAACATCATTAATTTTATTAGCAATAACCGATGAATTGACTGAACCATAAAGACGACCGTCATCAGAAGCATTTTCGATAATAATGATATTTTTGCCAGCTAATAATTCTTTAACCTTATTGGCAATGGCTAATTTTTCTGAACTTTGTTTTTCAAATTCAGCTTTTTTTTCAGCGAAAGATTTATAATTTTCCTCGGTGTAGCAAATTGCCTTTTTATTTGGAACTAAGTAGTTTTTGCCATAACCATTTTTAACAGTTACAACATCGCCGATTTTGCCTAATTTTGGTAAATTATCTATAAGAATTAGTTTCATTGTTTTAAAAAATTAGTAATTAGAATCTTTTTTTATTGGTGAAAGCAAAGCTAAAAAGCGAGCTTTTTTGATAGCATTAGCGATAGCTTTTTGCTTTTTTAACTCGACATTGGTAATTCTGCTTGGAATAATTTTACCTCTTTCAGAAATAAATTTATTAAGAAGTTTTAAATTTTTGTAATTAATTTCGGAAATATCAATATCACGAAGTGGGCAAGTCTTTTTTTTGCGAATAAAAACACTTTGATTGACTAAAGAAACTTTAACAAAACTTTCTTCATTTTCGTTATTTACTTGCGGGACAATATTGTTAATCATAAGATAAAATTTTAGTTGTTAATTAAGCATCAAATTGAAATTGTTCAATAACCAAGTCAAGTTTAGAAGGCTCTTTTTTGGCAGAAACTTTACCAGCTTTGAAATCTTTGGCAGTGCCCGATACAAATAAAACTGATTCCTTGTCGTGAGATTCTACGCTGTAAATTGCGCTTCTAATAACATCCTCATTGAAGCTCATAATTCTTTTAAGCTCAGCAACGGCGGGGTAATCAGCAGTAATTTTTAACAATACATAATGACCGCGAGAATTCTTTTTAATTTTATAAGAAAGAGTGCGAAGCCCCCAATATTCTTTTTGGACTTTACCATTACCATCAGTGATAATTTTAGTAAATTTATTGGTAAGTGCATCAACATCTTCAGCTGTAAGATCTTGTCTAGCAATAAATACGGTTTCGTATAAAGACATAAGTAATTTTTAGTTTAAAATAAATAAATTTATAAAGTGAAAACAATTTAATTGATAAATTCAAATTTGATTTTTTAAACTCTAAACCAAGTAAATCATGGCTTTAAAAGCAGTTTAAACATGCAAATTTCAGTGAAAATCATATAAATTTAGTCACAAGCTATAATTTGAAGTCGTAAAATTTTACTTAACAAAAGTTTTAATTGCAAGATAAAGTTTTTATTTTTTTTATAAATTTGGTTTTAAAGTAAAAATATATTTACTAAAATATAAAAATACCAAACCACAATATTAATTATGCAAATATTAAATCGAAAAGCACATTTTAATTATCAAATTACCGAAGAAATTGAAGCGGGTCTAATTTTAGTTGGAAGCGAGGTAAAATCTCTGCGTGAAGGCAAGGCCAGCCTAAATGAATCTTATATTGCCGAAAAAAATCGTGAGCTTTTTTTAATCAATGCTAATATCTCTGAATTTAAAGGCGCCAATCGTTTTAATCACCTCCCAAAACGCGAACGCAAATTACTTTTGCACCACAAACAACTAAATAAGATTATTGGCAAGATAGAGCAAGATGGTTGTAGCGTTGTTCCAATTAAAATTTATTTCAACAAAAAAAACTTCGCCAAAATTTTAATTGGCATCGGCAAGGGCAAAAAACTTTACGACAAACGCGAAACTATTAAAAAACGCGATGAAGCCAGAAGATTACAACGACAAGACGATTATTAACATGATCAAAAACCCGCATTATTTTTTATTTGACCCAATCACCAGCCTTAAAGGAGTCGGTAAATCCTTGGGCGAATATTTATCTAAATTAATTGAGGGCGAGCAAATTATCGACTTGCTTTTACATTTTCCGCATCGTTTGGAAAAAATTAATTTTGAACCAGATTTGCGTTTAGTTCAAGATCAAGAGTTGGTTTTAATTAAGGGCAAAGTTCAGGCTCACCAAGCACCCGCAAGGTCTTCCCAACCATTTAAAATTATATGTTATAATCCAACTGGATTTTTTTCTTTAGTTTTTTTCAAAATTTTTCCAAGTCAATTAGAAAAATTAAAAATCGGTGAAGAAATCGCCGTTGTTGGCAAAATTCAAAAACACCTTAACGACAATCAAATCAACCATCCACAACATATTTTAGAGATTAATAAAATCAATGATATTGCCAAATTTAATGTGATTTATCCGCTAAGTCAAAAATTATCGAATAAATTTATTGCCTATCAAATTCAACAAATTTTAAAACAACTTCCAAAGTCTTGCGAAGAATGGATTGATAGCGATTTTGTTAAGCGTTTAGGTTTTCCAACATTTTATCAAGCTCTAAAACTTGTCCATAATCCACAAAATCAAAACGATCTCAATCCAGAAAACCCAGCCATTCAACGCCTCGCCTTTGATGAAATTTTAGCATCACAATTGGCGATGATTATGGCAAAAAATCGCCAAAAAGGCTTAAAAAAATTCTATCCAAATCAACAATTTCTAGGCGACAAATTTATTAACTCCCTCCCCTTCACCCCAACTAATGCTCAATTAAAGGCAATCAATGAAATTAACCAAGAAATTTTTTCAAGTAAAAAAATCACCCGCTTAATTCAAGGTGATGTTGGCAGTGGAAAAACTATAATTGCAATTTTTACAGCTTTGCAAAATATCTCTCAAGGCAAACAAGCTTGCGTGTTAGTGCCAACTACAGTGCTTGCCAAACAACATTTTGAATATTTCAAAAAATTATTGATTAATTTTAATTTAACCATAGAAATTCTTACTTCGGCGACTACAAAAAAACAAAAGAAACTTTTACTTGAAAAATTAATTAATGGTGAAATTTCAATTTTAATCAGCACCCATGCAGTGCTAGAAGATGATGTAAGGTTTAAAAATTTGGGGATTGCCATCATTGACGAACAGCACCGCTTCGGTGTTTTGCAACGGTTGAAAATTGTAGAAAAAGGCGAAAATGTTGATTTAATCTTGATGAGTGCAACACCGATTCCTCGAAGTTTGATGCTGGGTTTATATGGCGATATGGATATAAGTATTATCAATGAAAAGCCCAAAAATCGGCAAAAAATTGAAACAACTATAATGTCAAAAACTAAATCACCAGAACTTTATCAAGCCATGCAAAAAGCCATTAACAATCAAGAAAAAATCTATTGGATTTGCCCTGCAATCGACGAAAATAATGAAGAAAATTCCAAAAATAATGATGCCGATTTAACTTCGGTTGTACAAAAATACCAAGAAATTTCAAATTATTTCGAAGCTAATAAGGTTGGGCTTTTACACGGCAAAATGAAAGAAAGTGAAAAAGAAAAAATTATGCAAGATTTTGCCAGTAATCAATCCAATTCCAAACAAATTTTAGTGGCTACAACCGTAATTGAAGTGGGTATTGATGTGCCAAGTGCCACGATTATTGTTATTGAAAATGCTGAACATTTTGGTTTAGCTCAGCTCCATCAGCTTCGAGGCAGAGTTGGCAGAAGCGACAAAAAATCTTATTGTATTTTACTTTATGGCAAAAAATATGGTAAAAATTCGCAAGCCCGATTAAATATTTTGCGCCAATCAAATGATGGATTTTTTATTGCCGAAGAAGATTTGAAAATGCGCGGAAGCGGTGAAATGCTTGGAACTAAGCAAAGCGGTTTTCCTGATTTTTATGTTGCCAATTTAAGTTCACATCATCATTTTTTCAACTACGCCAATCAGCAAGCCAAAAATATTCTAACTACCGACCCAAATCTTAAATTAGAGACCAACAGAAAATATCAATTTCTCCTAAGAATATTTAAATATGATGAGTGTTTAAGAATTATTAATAGCGGTTAACGAATTTGGCTGCCAAATGATTTTACAAATTAAAAAATCATCATCCCTCCATTTTTCTTAGCATCTTTAACTCTTCTTGCAGCTTCTGACGCTACCTCCGTTCCTACAGCCCTAACCCATGTAAAACTCTGTCTCATTCCAAGACCAACAGCTTCACCTGCATTTAAATTTGGACGGGCTCCTTCAAATGGTATTGATGAAGTATTTTTCCAATCTATATCTCTTCCTCGCATAATTTTAGAATGAAGATCAAGATTTTGTGGATCAGATAATGATTTAGATGCTTTATCTTCCTTAGCTGAATCGCGAATTTTCATATTATTTATTATTCTATCAAGATAATCTTCTATAAAATGATTACCTTTTAAATCTTCATTATTTCCTGAATTATCAATAGGAAATTTACAACTATATTCTGGAGCTGAAGTGAAACGAAGTTTAAAATTAGCACCTTGGCTTGCATTTCTATGTGCAGAAAGATTATTTGGAGGAGTAAAGTCAGATAATGGTTCAAGTAATTCAGGTGATTGAGTTCGTGACAAAGTATAATAAACGGAAGATTCTCGAGAAATGGAAATCATTGAGGAGGAACCAGAAGAATCGCTATCTCTATTGCCACTTACCGTATTAGCTCCTGATAATTATGATGAATTAATAGCTACGCCATCACCATTATTTCTAGGGCTACTATTATTGGAGGAATTTGTTGTCAATTCTTCAGATGTTGATGATTGCATATTAGCACCTCTTTTGTAACAAAAAAAGTGCCAATTGCAGATAATGATGTTGAAATCTTTGGGATTTTGAATTTGGAAAATAAGGGAAAACAAGAACTCATATTTTATTGATTAATAGTTAGTAATACTAATCAATTATAAATATTTAATTTAATTATCAATAGTTATTTTCTAATTATAAATTTCTTATTTACTTATTTTTATTTCTATAATCTTATCACTCATTTTATTGATCACCTCATCATCATGAGAAATGATAATATAAGAAATTTCCTGATTTTTTTGAATATTATTTAATAAATTTAAAATTTCATTTTGAGTATGATAATCCAGTGCCGAGGTCGGCTCGTCAAGAATCAAAATTTTTGGTTGCAAAATTAGCGAACGCCCCAAAGCCACTCTTTGCCTTTGCCCTCCCGAGAGTTGATGTGGAAATAATTCCAACAAAAAAAGAGGTAATTGCAGTTTTTTGGCAATATCTTCAACCTGATTTTTTAAATATTCTTTAAAGCTAGACGAAGTAAGATTAAATATTTTTTGCAAATAATTTAACGAACTATTGATAATTAAACCTTCGGCGATTATGTCGAAAATTTTTGTCCGCGGATTCAAGCTTGAAAACGGATCTTGAAATAAAATCTGAATAGATTTTCGAAGTTCAATTGCGTTTGTTTGCCAATTTTTTTTATCTGCAAAATTTATTTCACCCGCACTTGGTATTAAATTAAGTAAAGCCAAAGCTAAAGTTGATTTACCTGAGCCACTTTCACCAATAATACCAATATTTTCAGCTGTTTTTAAGGTAAAATTGATATCTTTTAGCACCTCATGATTTTTATATTTAACTGACAAATTTTTCACCACCAAAATTTCTTCATCAGTATTTTTTTTCACAAAATCAATTCGATTTGGCAAATGCAAATGCTCCGAATTATCGCCAATCATTATCACCTCATCCGCCAAATTTGCTACTACCGCTTTATTGTGGCTAATCAATAAAATCGACATTTTACGAGCGATTGAAAGTTTTTTTAATAATTCCAAAATTTCG
>JBMSPZ010000033.1:0-11363 GCA_049423025.1 Rickettsiales bacterium | reverse complement strand
TAAAGAAGCAAAGAAGCTATCGGTAGAAAAAATGGAAGCTGAATATTTCCCAGCATCTTTGGGGGTAGGCCATCTTATGCGTCCTTCTTTATTACCTCCTCCTAACATACTCCTAGGGCTCTGAGGAGGCGAATTTGGACTTCCTTTTTTATCAGCGACATTTCCAAAAACTTCTCTACAAGATGCGACCTTTTCTTCGGGTATTGTCATTAGAGCATCAGTTTGATTCGATAATTGATCTAAAGTGGCTGAAACCGAGCCTTCTTCTCTGGGTGAGGGAGGCAATAGCTGCCCTGATTCTGTTGGACGAGTTAGGAGTTCTGGCAAAATCGGACCCAAATCAGGTGGTGAAGCGGTTAAAAGGGCAACATTAAGAAAAACAAAATCAGCAGATACATTGTGTCTAAAAGTTAAATCTTGACCACCAGTATTGACAGCTAATTCCCCAGTGCGTTCTAGCATATTCTAAATTCTAATTTTCAATTCGTAAAATAAATTAACTTGTCATTTGTTGGGCTAATTTTCATAATTTTGACTATAGATAAAATTATTAAAAAACCCTATTATTTTTAGTAAAATTATATATTTATCAAGAATTATTTATAAATAAATAACTAACTAAAATTACTATAAATCTATAATACTTAGTAAAGTTAAAAATGAAAATCTTTTAATCTCAAAATGAGAAATTTTTATTAGAATTGTAAATTTATTTGGTAATTAGCTTTGATATTGCGGATTAAATTATTTTTGAAATATACCACTATTATAAAATATTTTTAATAGAAATATTGAGGTAGGTCATAAATTATTGTTTGTTAATTCTAAAAAATAAATGTGATTTGTGGTAAAAATAAATTCTGAATTTCTAATAAAAATCTTTTAATATTTATAAATTCCCAAAATGGGAAATTATATTTTGGTAAAGTAAAAAAAAGTTGTGTATTATGTTTGTATAATTAAATTAAGTAATCGTAAAATAATATTTTACAAATCCACGCAAACCGATTAACAGCAAGCCGATTGTGCGGTAAAGCAAGCTTCTTTTCGACTAGCTCTTTACCGCACTTTTAAAAATAAAATTTAGAATTTTCTTAGATAAAATCACAAAATATACACGAAAAAATCTAGTTTTAAGGCTACTTGCTAACTATTGGCTTATGCATTTAGATCACCGAAAAAAACATAAGGGCGTATGCTCCACTAAGGAATATTACCCTCTAAGTGAGAGCGAGGGTGTGGGCTTCGGTTGAGTTGCCAGCATATTTTACTAAGAAAATTCTTTCAAATGTTTCGTGAAAAATTAATTTATAATATCCCAAAAAAAATCTTAAAAAAAACAAAATTTAAGAATAAAAATTAGATTTTTATTTTAAATTTTAGCGCTCGAATAATCCCTGCTAAATCCTTTTGATACTTCTCAAAATGCCAACCCTCATTTTCAAAAATATCTTTTATTGCAGTAAATTGATTTATCCCAATCTCTAAATATAAGGAGCCGTTTTTTTGCAAATAATTTCTAGCATTTTTAGAAATTGATCGATAAAAATCTAGCCCATCATTTCCACCGTCAAGAGCGAAAATTGGGTCATGATTTTGGACTTCCTTGGCTAACAATCTTATTTCATCAGATGGAATATAGGGCGGGTTGGAAAGAATGATGTTAAATTTATTATTTGTTGCAAGGTTGTCAAATAAATCGCTTTGTAGCAATTTAACTTTGGTCGATAATTGATGTTGAGAAATATTTTTATCTGCAACTTGCAATGCTTTGGTGCTGATGTCTATGGCAGTTGCCCTTGCATTTGATAAAGTTTTTACTAAGGCCACAATTAAGCAAGAAGATCCTGTTCCGATTTCAAGTAAGTTTAAATTTTCAATATTTTTATAATCAGAAAGAATCATTTCGACGATAATTTCGGAGTCTGGCCTTGGATCTAGGACATTGTCGTCTACATAAAAATCCAAGCCAAAAAATTCCTTGTGATTAATTAATTTGGCAATTGGTTTTTTTTCAATTGCTCTTTCTAATATTAGTTTTTTGAAAATTTCATATTGATTTTCGGTAAGTAATAATTCGTTATCTTTAAGTAAAATTTCGTTTTTATTATAATTGCTTACATAAGATAGGAGCATTCTGGCATCTAAAAAAGGAGAGGCGATTGAGTGCATTTTAAGCACATCAACCGCCTCTTTTATGGCATGAGAAACCGTAATCAATTTAGGACTATTATAACTTTCCGACAATCTCGCGAACTGGAACCTCGTTAATCATAAATTCAAGATTTTTTTCTCTGCGCACATCAAATTGCGATACATTATCTTTGGTCACAGAATTTTTAGACGCAATTTCTATGGCAACGAGTGGAAGAGAAGTGGCGATATTGCTCAAGAAAACATCATAATTTTGAATATAATTAGATTTAGCTTGTTCAATATTAACTTCAACGCCTTGGGCAGGAGCATTAGGCTTTTTGGTCTGAGCATATTTTTGGAATTGACCAGAAAGTTGTTGAATAAGATTTCCGATTTTTTCAATTTTGACAGTTATTCCGCCAGATGGATAATTGTCGTCAGAAGATGATGAGAAATCACCCGTTACATTAATTTTATATAATGGATTAGAGAGTTCAAAATTGTCAATTTTTACATTATGAACATATTGAACTGGAAGCTCTTGAATTTGAGTTGGGTCAACTGGCTCAGCCTCATCTTGTTTAATTGATGGGGTGAGGGTGATTACTAAATCCATGATAATATTGCTTTTGATAATGCTAGTGTCAATAATGGCATCGGCAATATTTTGTGGACCACCTTCAGCTACAACTGGAGGAGTTGGATTTGATGGTTGATTTGGATCAACAATAACTGGTGGTTGAATTTGTGGATTAGAAGGATCATTTGCTGCAACTTGATTAGCGATAACCACTGCTTGTCTCATTGCTTCAACCGAGGTAGTGGCTCCAACTGGAGCAACATTTGGTTGATTTGGATTATATGGCATTCCACCTTCGGTAGGAGTTGGAGCGCCACTTCCACCTACAGCTTGTGGCTGGGCAGGAGGAGCAACTGCTGGCACGGCTTGAGCAACAGGATTGGCAAGCGGAGCTGGCTGTGCTTGAATAACCACATCACCAGGTTGGGTTCCAATTGGCTGTCCACTTGGTGGAGGTAATTGGCTTAAATCTGGAGTGATAGAGCTAGGTTCAATGAGTTGATTGTTTGGAGTGTCAGACAATCTAACTTTGATTTCTTCGGTTTTAATTCCTTCAACAACTTTTTTTTCAAGTATGTTTTTGTAGAAATCAATTAAGGCATAACCTTCGACTTCATTTAAGGCAATAGATATTTTGCTTGTTTTTTTATCAGCTTCGTCAACTGATGTTTCCGAAGTAAAAGAGGTTCCTTTGGTTGAATTGACAACATTTTTTTCTCCATCAAGAACTTTAAATCCGCCATCAGAATATTTGAAGTTTGAAATAAAGCCATCATTTAAAGAAATAGAAATTTCTGGCTGATTGGCAAATTCGATGTCGTACATGTCACCTTCATTATCTTGTGTTTTGACGGTGTCAACGATGTTTATCTTAAATTCATTGGAAAAAATTCCAGCACTAGCTTCAATTTTTTTAAGAATAAAAGTTTTTTTAGAAACTAAATTTACAGGAATGGTTACTTTTAAATCATTGATTGTGATTTTTTGATTTAGTGGAAAACCAGCGACTGATACCTCGCCAATATTGATGTAATTTGAGTTTTCACCAATTAATTTGTTAATTTGTTTTTCGGTTTGACCAGCTTTAAAAAACCAAAATACACAATAGGACAATCCTATTACAATTAATACTATGGCTAATTTAATTATAAGACCTTTTTTCATAAATAATTATTTATTTATTTGTTGTTGATTGAAATATTGCGAGTTTCGTTTGGAACTATAAGTGTGATTCCATCCAACTCTTTAGTTAATAAAATTTGACATCCAAGTCTTGAAGTTGGAGCCAGACCAAAAGCTAAATCAAGCATATCTTCTTCGTCTTCCGAAGGAGGATTTAGCATATCATAAAACTTTTTATCAACGATAACATGGCAGGTTGAACATGCCAAGGAGCCTTCGCAGGCACCTTCTAAATTAATGTTGTTATTATGTGCTATTTCTAAAATTGAAGACCCAATTGGAGCTTCAAATTCTTTTCTTTCTCCATTTTCAATGAAAATGATTTTGGCTTTTTCTGTCATCTAAAATAAAATATTAATTTTAATTTGCAAAAAATTTTTTAATAATTTTTAATATTGCTACAAATATACACTATAAACTTCGATAGAATGAATTAGATGGCTCATGCCCAAATTTAATCTTATAAAAATTTAAAGGGTAAATTTACTAAAATTTATGCTAATTTTGAAATTATAAAAAAAATTATTTTAAAAATAAACTTCTTTTTTGAACTATGTTAAAAATTGTTTTATTCCAACCTGAAATTGCCGGAAATGTTGGGGCGATAATCCGAAATTGCGCAGTATTTGGAGCTGATCTTCATATTATTGAACCTTGCGGATTTCCATTTGATATAAATAGAATTAAAAAATCGGCATTGGATTATTTGCAATATGTAAAAATTTTTCGACATCAGTCTTTCGATGTATTTTTTAAAGCAAATTTTCAACAAAAAAATTATAGACTTATTTTAGCTACAACCAAGGCAAGCGATAATCTTTTTGATTTTAAATTTCATGAAAATGATTTTATAATATTTGGAACGGAAAGTTCTGGAGCTCCTGATTATGTTCATAATTCAGCAGATTTTAGGGTTAAAATTTTTATGGAAGGAGCTTTTAGATCAATAAATATTGCTACTTCTACTGGGATTTTTTTGGCGAAAGCAAGAAATGATATTGGTTAATTTTTTTCTGAATTGGTTTTTTTATTTTCCTCTTCAGATTTTGCTTTAATCGACAATAATGGAGCAATATTTTTTATTACTCGACCTGCAACTGGAGCGGCGACCATGCCAGCGGTGTTAAAGGTGTAATTTGGTCTGTCAAAAACTACATAAACTAAATATTTTGGTTCGAAAATTGGAAATGCCCCAACAAATGAAGCTAGAGTTTGTCCTTCATTATATCCGCCCATTTCGGCTCGATCCGCAGTTCCTGTCTTGCCACCAACTTCATAGCCTTTAATATTTGCATATTTTCCTGTGCCTTCTACTACAACATTTCGCATTAAAATTTTCATTTTTTCAACAGTTTCGTCTTTAATTAATTTATTTGGAAGACGGGGTTGTTCTTCAAGTTTTAAAAATGAAGGTTTGTATAAATATCCGCCATTAACAATAGCCGAGGTTGCCAATGCAAGATGCAATGGGGTTGAGGCAATGCCATGACCATAAGAGATGGTGTAAAGACTGATTTCGCTCCAGTTTTTAGTTGGCGCCATAATTCTGCCTAAACCCGGAAAATCGGCTTCAACTTTTTTAAGAAATCCAAATTTTCCTAGAAATTCTTTTTGATTATAAATGCCAACTTTTTCGGCAATTTTAATGGTTCCAATATTTGAGCTTTCAGCAAAAATTTCCTTTACGGTCATTTGCGGTTTGTGTCGATCATGATCTTTAATGGAAAATTTTCCATATTTAATTGGCTCTCCAACATAGAAAATGTCGTTTAGGTCAATCAGATTATGCTCAAAAGCCATAGCATTGGTAAAAATTTTCATTACCGACCCAAGTTCGTAACTGCCATTGGTAACCATATTAAATCTTTGCTCGGGCAAGGCTTCGCTTTGAATGTTGGCATCAAAAGATGGAAGAGAAACTAGCCCTAAAATTTCTCCATTATTAACATTCATTACAATTCCAGAAGCTGATTTTGCTCGAAATTCTTCTTTTGCTTTGGTGAGTTCGTCAAATAAAATATCTTGAATTCTAACATCCATTGCTAAGGTTAAATTTTTATTCATCATTAAATGGCGATCATATTGCATCTCAATTCCCGAAAGACCTTTTCTATCAAGGTCAACATAGCCAACATAATGACTCGCAATATTTTTTTGTGGATAAACTCGAATCAAATCATCTTCAAAAATTAGACCGGCAATTTGTAATTTTTCTACCATTTCTACCTGAGATGGAGTAAGGTTGCGACGAATTAAAATCCAATGTTTGCTGTGTTTGCCGTCGGTAATTTTTCTCAAAATATCATCGTAAGATAAATCTTCGAAGCTAGTTGAAATTGCTTTGGCAACTAGCTTCGGATCGCGAACCAACACCGAGCTAACATATAGAGATTTTGTTTTTAAATCGGTGGCCAACAAAACTCCATTTCTATCAAAAATATCAGCTCTTTTTAGATTATGTTTTGATTCGTAAAAATTTTTGATGTTATTTGCATCCTTTGACGAAACAATGTAAATCAAGCGAAAGATGATAAAAAGAAAAACTAAAATTATTATGAAAAATAATAATTTTAATCTGCCATATGGAATTTTTGCCTGCTCCATGTTAATTAAATTTTAAGTTCCGCAACGAGTTTTTTAACGGCTTCAACCGATTTATCAAACATTTGTTTTTCTTCGTTATTTAGATTTAATTCAATGATTTTTTCTACACCATTTGCGCCGATAATGGCAGGAACGCCGATGAATAAATCCTTAACTCCATATTCACCATTTAAATAAGTAGCAATTGGTAGAATTTTTTTCTTATCAAGCAAGTAGCTTTCGGCCATGTCTATTGCTGAAGTGGCAGGAGCGTAAAAGGCTGATCCGCTTCCAAGAAGTTTTACAATTTCGGCACCACCGTCTCTGGTTCTTTGAACAATTTCGGCGATTTTTTGTTCGCTAGAAAATCCAATTTTTAATAAATCAGGCACAGGAATGCCAGCGATTGTTGAATAGCGAATTAGAGGAACCATGGTGTCTCCGTGTCCACCTAACACAAAAGAGTTAACATTTTCGATGCTCACCTTAAATTCTTCAGCTAAAAATAAAGACATGCGTGACGAATCAAGAACTCCAGCCATTCCAACGACCTTGTTGGTTGGAAGTCCTGAGCATTTTTGCATGACATAGACCATGGCATCAAGTGGGTTGGTAATTACTATTACAAAAGCATCTGAGGCATATTTTTTAATATTTTCAGCAACTGATTTAATTATTGAAGTATTGGTTGCCATTAAATCATCTCGACTCATGCCGGGTTTACGAGCAATTCCTGCGGTTACAATAATCACATCAGAATTTTGAATTAAAGAAAAATCATTGCCGGCAGATAGCTTGCTTGCAAAGCCTTCAACTGATGAAGATTGAGCAATATCAAGAGCTTTACCTTTGGCGACGCCATCATTGACATCGACTAAAACTACATCACCTAAATTTTTAAGGCTAATTAAATGAGCTAGAGTTCCACCTATATTGCCAGCTCCAATTAAAGAAATTTTATTTTTTTTACGCATAAATTATATATTTTGGTTAATAATAGTTAAAATTTGTTGAAAAACTTCATCGCTATTTTTCATTCCATCGATTATTTTAATTCGCGAATTATTTTTCGCCAACTTAAAATATGAATCGTAAATTTTTTGATGAAATTGTTCACCGAGTTTGTCGTAGCGATTGTTTTCGGAGCGCTTTGCAGTTCTTTTTAAGCCTTCTTGCAAGGAAATATCGATGAAGAAAGTTATGTCGGGAGCGAAATCATTTAAAACCAAGTTGTTTAACTTGCTAACATAATCAAAACCTAGCTCCATAGCGCCTCCTTGGTAAGCGAAGCTGGAATCAAAAAAACGGTCACAAATAACAATTTTTCTTTGGTTAATTGCTGGTTTAATAATTTTTTCAATATGCTCAATGCGAGAAGCGTAATTTAATAATAATTCGGTTTTGGCTTCAAGTTTGTCAATTTCTTCATCCATTAAAATTGTGCGAATTTTTTCTCCAGCTTTTGTTCCCCCAGGTTCTCGAGTTAAAATAGAATTAGTTTGATTTGTTAAAAAATATTCGTAAAGTTTTTTGGCTTGAGTTGATTTACCACAACCTTCAATGCCTTCAAATGTAATAAAACTTAATGGTTTTGCCATGATTTCAAAATTTAAAAATATTGTAATAACGGGAGCCAGTTCTGGTATTGGCAGAGCATTGGCTATAGAATTTGCAAAAAAATCACAAAATTTATTTTTAGGCGCTAGAAATTTAGAAAATTTAGAACAAACTAAAAATTTATGCAAAAATATAAATGATAAAATTAATATTTACATCAAAATTTTAGATGTCAAAAATGAAATTGATTGTAAAAATTGGATTGACGAAATAGAAAAAGATTTTGCCATTGATTTGGTGATTGCTAATGCTGGAATTTCCGCTGGGACAGCCGTAGGAGTTGAAGATTATTTTCAAATAAAAAATATTTTTGATACTAATTTATACGGAGTAATAAATATTATACAGCCTGTAATTCCGTATATGCAGACCAGAAAGTCGGGGCAAATCGCCATTATTTCCTCTTTGGCAAGTTTTGTATCTTTGCCAAGTTGTCCGAGTTATAGTGCCAGCAAATCTGCTGTTAGAATATATGGCGAAGCTCTATATAATTCGCTTTATGAAGATAATGTTGGTGTTAACATTATTTGCCCTGGATATATTAAAACTCCGATGACTGCGGTTAATAATTTCAAAATGCCATTTTTAATGGAAGTTGAATATGCCAGTAAAATGATAATAAAAAAACTTGAGCAAAATAAATTTCTTGTTATTTTTCCTAAGCGATTATTTTTGGCGATAAAAATTTTAGGATTTTTGCCTTTGCCAATAAAAAATTTTATTTTAAGAAAGTTACCCAAAAAACCAAAATTAATAAAATAAGAATATGCGTGCTCCATCCATAGAAAAAAAAATTCAAGTTAGTCAATTTTATGATGAAGGCTCAGCGCCAGATTTTGATCAATCAGATCACATTATCTTTGTTTTATCTGGCGAAAATAACACGCCTAAAAAATTTATGGAATTGTTTAAAGAGCATTACAAAAACAAATATGATGGTAAAAAGTTAGTTTTTCTGCATACCCGTGGCGGTCACTGGACCACTTATGAATGCGATTATAATTATGATCCCAATTCAGAACCTGTTATTACAAGGCACGAAATTAGAGGGGATGGTAGATGTGGATTACATGCCGTTGCCAAGGCTCTCCAAATTGTTAGTGGAAGGCAAAATTTAGTAGAAAATATAAGATTTCTTGGAAATGAATATTCTCAGTTTCCTGATTCTGCTCAAAAGGATATTTTTAGTCATCTAGGATTAGATGTGTCGAAATTAAAAGATAAATGGATTGATAGAATTGAAAAAAAATCTGATGAGGAAACTAAAATTGAGAGAGAAGGTTATTCATTGGGTACTAGAATTCAAAGTTTAACCGACACTTCCAGCCAGAATGATTGGCTTTCTAGCGATGACATAGAATATATTTTGCTTTATACCAATATTCAATCAAAAAATAATTCAAAAATTTGCTTAGGTTCCTCGAATGAGCAAATTAATATGTTGCCAGCTTCGAGCAAGGAAATTGGAGGCCTTAGCTCTTATGATACGGATAAATTAGATCAGGAAATTTTAAGAAAAATTTTTGATGACAAAAATTGGAATGATGATAATAAATTCGTAAAATCTAAAACTTCTTATTCCGAAGTTGTTAAAAATTATCTTGATATTCATCTTTTTAGATCAGGAGATAGATTTGAGGCGTTAAAAAATCAACTCATAAAATATGAGGAATTAAATTATGAGAAGATGGGAGATAAAATTAAAGTATCCCAGATGGATAAATTTAACAATATTCCATTTTTTTATGAAAAAGAGGGTTTTTTAAGATTTATTACAAATAATCACGCTTCGTTCGATCAAAAATTGAAAGGTTTAATCAAAAAAACCTTGATGTATATGAAAATTAGAAATATGCATGAGGGTGATCCTGAAAAAGGGTTATTCGATTTAGAATACATTACAAAACAAAAAGATGAAGATGGCAAAATTGTAAAAAAACCATCTACTGATAAATTTGCTAGAATAAAAATAAATGATTTAATCGAAGAATTTCTTGAACTTTATCCAGAGGGTCAAGATACAACCACTATAGATGATAACAAAAAACGCAAACTCCTAGAATCGATTGGTGAAGCATTTAGCAATGCTCCAGAAACAATACCAAAGACAATAATTAAAATTGACAGATCATCGGTTCAAGAGCATGAAACTAAGGCTGATGGAGGCACCATTTCCCGGTTTAATATTAAGAAATTTAATTCGATAGATTTTGGTGGATATGATATAAAAAAATTAAAAGAATTAAAATATATAAAAATGACCGAGGCAGATGATCAAGTTAAGGTGCAAAAAGTTTCTGTTGATAATGATAAGATAATCCTACAAGAACTTGCGTCGGATCAAGAAAAATATGGAGAAATTTGCTGTTATAGCGAATATGTAAAATATGCTGAGAAAGATAAATCAAGCAGTAGACCCGAAGCGAAAGATTTTTTTTCATTTGAGCCAAAAAAATATAAGGGATTTGGTTTGAAAATAAGATTTGAAGAAAAAAACCAAGAATTATTTTTTGACGAGTGTTTTAATGGTATAATCAAAAAAGAATTTGAAGGAAAAGAAGGTAAAAAAATTCTTAAAATTAATGGTGAATCTATAAAAAAACATTTAGCAACTGCAGAGAAATTAGGTATAAAGCCAGAATATTATATTAATTCATTATTTCGAGCAGAAGATTCAGATATAAAACTTACTTTTGATAATGGTGATGTAAATTTGATAAAGGATAGTAAGATGACTTTTGAAAAGAAAGACAACGGCTCATATCTTGTTTCACATGATAATATCGATATTGAACAAAGGAAAACAGAAATAGATAAATTGATGATTCTTGGAAAAAAAGTTACCTTTGAAGCCCAGCGAGTTAAAAGTGCTCAGTCACTTGTAAAAGGTTCGAATGTTAGATTTAGAGCTGATGATGTGCAGGCCAGCTCAGCTTCACCCGAGAATGCTACAAGAGCGATTAAAGGAATTAAAGATGCCTCAAAATTCCAAGATTTAATAAGTAGTAATGTACATTTTGATTGGTGGTTTGTTAATGATTTTAATAATGGAAGTGCTACAGGTGGACCATGCAAATATTCTGCAGAAGATAAAAAATCATTACTTGGAAACAAGGAATATCTTAATAATTCACTTGATCTTGCTAATGAATATTTTGACCAACTTTTAGCGTCGGAAAGTGGTACGACAATATATGGAATAAGGTTAATCAAAATTTATAATTACTTAACAATTCTAAAGAATTATCATTGGAACAATCATTTA
>JBMSPZ010000032.1:0-11439 GCA_049423025.1 Rickettsiales bacterium | reverse complement strand
CGAAAATTTCCGCTATGAAAATCGTCTTTTGCTTGTTAAAAAACAAGAAAAAAACATTGATTATTTTGCTGATTTTTTGAACAAATTATTCGCAGGTAAAGATCAACAACAAAATCAAAATAATTTATATGGCGAATTTAATAAAATTGAATTTAATATCGAGCTTTATGTTAGAAAAAATTAATCATAATTTTCAACAAATCTTTTTAGCTAATCATCTTACAAAAAAAAGATTTTACTTACAATTATTTTTGGTTGGAAGTCTTCTAGATTTGGCTTTTGCACCTTTTAATCAAATAATTTTTGCCTTCATTTCCATCGGCATTTTTTATAGCATAATTCATCAAATCAATGATTTAAAAAAAGTTTTTTTTGCAAGTTTCTTTTATAATTTTGGATTTTTTGTTTTTGGTATCTACTGGATTTGTAATTCACTATTAATCGACCCTTTAGCCTTTGCTTGGTTGATTCCATTTGCCATCACCTTGATTCCTGCATTGATGGCAATTTATTTTGCGACCATGATTTATACTTACAAATATTTGATGCAAAAATTCAAAATAAAATCGCCGTCATTAAAAATATTTTTCTTTGCATTTTTTTGGTTTTTAAGCGAATTAATCCGCAGTATTTTATTTACAGGATTTCCTTGGAATTTACTTGGATATATGTGGTTTTTTAGTGAAAATATGGTGCAAGTGGCGAGTTTAATTGGGGTTGACGCCTTGGGCTTTCTTTTGATTTTATTTATTTTAAACTGGAATTTATTTTTGGCAAAAACAGCCAAAAAAATTGATAAAATTTTCGGCGTTTTTTTAATTTTCTTGTGGCTTTCAATGTGGCTTTATGGCTATTTTAAAATTGAAAAAAATTATCCTCAAAATTTAGAAAAAATCGGTAAATTTCGCTTAGTTCAAGCCAATATTGAGCAAAAAAACAAATGGCAAGAAGATGAAAAAATACAGAATTTTGAGTTGCATCAAAATTTAACTAGTGCCAAGGATTTTCAAGATGTCGACGCCATTTTGTGGTCAGAAACTTCAATTCCAGAAATCATTGCGCCACAAAATAATTCTTTAATTCAAGCCATTTCTAGCATGGCTTCAAAAAATCGCTATTTAATTAGCGGTGGCATTCACCTCGAAGGCTCTGATTACAATAATTATCAGATTTGGAATAGTATGTTTGTGTTTGACGAAAACGGCGTTCATCAATTTTATGACAAACAACATTTGGTGCCGTTTGGAGAATATGTTCCGCTTCATCAATATTTTTCATTTTTATTTATCGATGATGTGGTTAATAAAATCACGGGAGGAGGCGTTGGTTTTAGCTCGGGGCAGGGTGAAAAACTCATTAAATTGCCAAAATTTTCCTTTATTCCGTTATTATGTTATGAGGTAATTTTTTCTAAGGAGTTGGTCAATGAAAATAATATAAATGCCGATTTAATGATAAATCTCACTAATGATTCTTGGTTTGGCAAGGCGACAGGACCCTATCAGCATTTACAAATGGCGCAAATGCGAGCCATTGAATTTGCTAAACCCATGCTTAGGGTTGCGCAGACAGGAATTACTGCTAATATTAATCATTATGGTAAAATTATCGACAAGATAGATTTAAATAAGCAGGGCGTGATCGATGTTGAGGTCTATAAAAATCCAGAAACTAGCTTTTATGCCAAAAATCAGCATTTGGCAATATTGGCAATATTTTTGTTTAATGTAATTATTATTTTAATATTATATTTCAGAAAATTTTTTTAATGTTAATTGACTCAATTAGTTTTAAAATAATGCTTTGCGATAAAATCATTTGATTTTTTGGTATGAAAATTTGAGTATCATCAGCGGATTTTTTTATTTTTAAAAAATTATTTTGAAGTAAAAAATTTAATTTTTGTTGATTAAAAATTTCTAATAAATTCAATTTAGTGAGATTATAAAAATCACTTGCCAATACGCCAGATTCCAACCTTAAGCCCATTAAAAAAAATTCTTCAACTAATTCATTTTTGGTAATTTCTTGAATTGATTGAATACCCGCTTGCTGGTTTAAGGATTTCTTAATCCAATTATTTGGCTCATGTTCCATAATTATTGCTTGGCGTAAATCCTTGCTCTTTATAAAAACTCGCGAATGCGCTCCAGCTCCAACTCCAATATAATCTTTACTTTGCCAATAACCTAAATTATGGCGACACTGAAAACCAACTTTGGCGTAATTTGAAACTTCATATCGAAAATAGCTAAATTTTTCCATTATCTCATTCGTTGATTCATATAGATTGCTTGCCAAATTTTCGTCGGGCAATGAAAATTTTTGCTGTTGATATTGCGTATAAAACTTGGTGCCTTTTTCGATGGTGAGTTGATATAAAGAAAGGTGTGGAGCTTGATATTGCAGGGCTTTTTGTAATTCATCTTGCCAATTTTGTAAAGTTTGTTTGGGTCTGGCATAAATTAAATCGAAGGAAAAATTTTCAAAATATTTTTGGGCCATTTTGATGGCGTTTTGTGCCTCACTTGCATTATGTTGTCGTCCTAAAAATTTAAGGTCATCATCATTTAATGCCTGAATTCCAAGCGATAATCGGTTGATACCAATTTTTTTTAACTCCCGAAACTTATCGGCTTCGACTGAAGTTGGATTAGCTTCTAATGAAATTTCGGCATTAATATCGACTTTAAATAATTTATGAATTGTGGCTAAAATATTTTCTACCAAAGTAGTTGGCATTAATGATGGGGTGCCTCCACCAAAGAAAATGGTGCTGATATTTTTGTCGATTACTTGATCTGCAAAATAACCAAGTTCATTTTGATAGCCGGTCTTTAAGCCAGCAAAATCAATGGTTTGACTGACATGTGAATTGAAATCGCAATATGGACATTTGCTTAAACAATATGGATAATGTATGTAAATTATGCTCACAAAAATTTTAAAAAAGTTAATTGATTGTAATTATCAATTAAATAAAATAATTGTAAATTATACTTTATAATTTAACCAACCTTATTTAAAACTATGGATTCAAGTACCCCTTATTATTTGCAAATCGGAATCGTTGTGTTTCGTGAAATTCTTGAAATTGCTTTAATTCTTGGAATTTTAACTTCGGCTACAAAAGAAGTTGTGGGTAGGGCAAGGGCAATAGTATCGGGACTTCTTTTTGGAATAGGTTTTGCCATTATTTTAGCAATTTTTACCGATAAAATTTCAATGGCTCTTGATGGCATGGGGCAAGAATTTTTTAATGGCTTAATTTTACTTTCGGCATCTTTTATGATTGCTTGGACTGTGCTTTGGATGCAAAAACACGCCAAATCTTTAAGTGGCGAGTTAAAAAGACTAGGAAATAGTGTTAAAGATGGCAAAAAACCGCTTTACGCTTTAACAATCGTGGTTATGCTTTCAGTGATTCGCGAGGGAGCGGAAATAGTTTTATTTGCCTACAGCTATTTTGTATCAGGTGTAAAAATCTATCATATTTTTACAGGAATTATCGCTGGAACTTTTTGTGGAATTTTGCTTGGATTAGCTTTGTATTTTGGTTTGCTCAAAACCTTTGGTAAATATTTTTTTCAAATTTCATCATGGCTTTTGATATTTTTTGCCTCTTCAACTGCAAGCCTCGGTATCAGGTTTTGGAGCGATGCTCAAATTATCGACCCAATTTTAGACCCGTTTTTTGACAGCTCACAAATTCTGTCGCAACAATCTTTTTTGGGTAAGGTTTTGCATATTATTTTTGGTTATATCGACCAGCCATCTCTTGCTCAGTTTATAACATATTTCACGGTTCTAATCGGTTTGGCGGTTGGCTTAAAAATCGCTAAAAAAATCTAATTATGACCAATATCTTGCAAGAAATTTATCAGCATAAAATCGTTGAGGTGCGTAATCGCAAAAAAATTTTATCTTTAACTGATATTTGTAGAAAACTCAAAGAAGAATCTTGCAAAAAAATTCCAAATCCAAAATATAATTTTTACCAAACGCTAAAACAAAGAAATGAAGCTTCACAACTTGGTTTAATCTGCGAAATTAAACGCGGGTCGCCATCTGCGGGTATTTTACAGCCTAATCTTGATGTTGCCAAAACCGCCAAATCTTATCAAGAATTAGGTGCTAGCTGTATTTCGGTCCTTACGGATGAAAAATATTTTCATAGCGAATTAAATTATTTAAAATTAGCTCGAGAAGCCTGCGATTTGCCAATTTTGCGTAAAGATTTTATGGTTGATCCTTATCAAATATACGAAAGCAAAATGATGCAAGCCGATTGCATTTTATTGATTGTTGCCATGCTTAATGATAATCAATTAAAGGAGTTAGAAGAAGTGGCTTTATCCCTTGATTTATCAGTATTAATTGAGGTTCATAATCATGAAGAATTACAGCGAGCATTGCAATTAAAAAGCAAATTAATTGGCATTAATAATCGGGATTTAAAAACTCTCAAAATAGATTTAAATACCACTTTAAAACTAAAACCCTATGTGCCAAATGATGTGGTTTTGGTTTGTGAAAGCGGAATTAAATCGCTTGAAGATCTCAATAATTTTCGTAAAAATAACATTAATTGTTTTTTAATCGGCGAGTTTTTTATGCGAGGCGGTAAGTTTTAGTTATAAATCTTCACCAAAAATGCGTTGATAAAATTCTTTAACTATAATTTTTTCTTCATCAATAATTTTGTTGTAAAAGCTTAAAATAAAAGCTTCCTTGACTGATTGAAAAATCTCGATATTGCGACCCCAAGAAATTAAAGTTCTAAGCGAAATTAAATTAGTGCTGTCTTGATTTTTAAAAGCTTCACGAGTTAAGTTTGCGAGTCTAATCATTGATTTCAAAAGCTCATTATGCTGTTGAGTGTTGACAAGTTTTTTGCTAAATTTAAGTTTTTTTTGTAAAACATTAAATTCATGTTCGGGCGATAAATAATTGAGCGAGGCCACAATATTCCAGCGGTCCATTTGTGCTTGGTTAATCAAGTTAGTGCCATGATAAATGCCCAAATCATCGCCAGCGCCAAGAGTGTTAGAGGTGGCAAATAAGCGAAAATGCGGGTGCGGTTCGATAATTTCATTTTCTTCGAGTAATGCAAATTTACCATCTTCTTCAAGCAATCTTTGAATAACAAAAGATACATCGGTTTTAATGGCGTCATATTCATCGAGAATTAAGGCGATACCATGACGCAAGGCGTATGGAATAATGCCCTCTTTAAATTCAGTAATTTGTTTGTCGTTTTTAAGTTTTATTACATCTTTGCCGATTAAATCAAGGCGAGTAATTTGTGAATCAAAATTAACGCGCAAACAAGGCCAATTCAAGCGAGCACCGATTTGTTCGATATGGGTCGATTTGCCTGTGCCATGCATTCCTTGCACCAAAACTCTTTGGTTAAAAGCAAATCCAGCCAAAATTGCTTGGGTAGTTTTTTGGTCAAATAAATAATTATGATCAAGGGCGGGAACCTGATTTGTTGCGGTTTTAAAACCTTGAACTTCAAAGTTGCAATCAAAGCCAAATGCTGATTTGCAATCAATTTTATGAAGATTAGTTTGAGTATTTTTTATAGTCATTTTATTAAAAAATTGTTTTTTTAATTTTAAAATAATTATAAAATAAAGCAAAATATTAATTAAAAAAATATAGCCAAATGATTAAATTTAGAGTTTTTACCATTTTTCCAGAGTTATTTCCGCAAATTTTGGCAACTTCAATCATGGGCGAAGCTCTACAAAAAAATTTATGGGAGCTTGAAGTAATTAATATTCGCAATTATGCCACCGATAACCGCAAAACCGTTGATGATACTCCATTTGGCGGTGGAGCTGGCATGCTTTTTCGTCCCGATATTTTGAGTTTTGCTTTAGAGCAAAATATAAAAGAAATTGCTAAGGCCAAAATAATTTACCCATCACCTCGAGGTAAGGTTTTTTCTCAAGATATGGCTCGAAATTTTGCTAAAAATGCTGAAATCAATATTATTTGTGGACGCTATGAGGGCATTGACCAAAGAGTTATAGAATTATTTAATGTCGAAGAAATTTCCATTGGTGATTATGTTTTATCTTCGGGTGAGTTGGCTTGTTATGTGATGATTGATGCTATTTTGCGTAATGTTGAAAATGTTCTTGGAGCCAAGGCTTCTCTTGATGAAGAGAGTTTCGGCAGTGATGAGAATTCTAAATATCGTCATTTACTTGAATATCCACATTATACTCGTCCAGCAAATTTTCGTGGTCTTGAAGTGCCAGAAGTGTTGACTTCAGGACATCATAAAAATATTGCGAATTGGCGATTGGAGCAATCAATTAAACATACACAAAATATTCGCCCCGATTTATATCAAAAATATTTAAAGGAGCAAAATAAATAAAGCTTTTATCAATCTTAATATTACAATTCATGAAATTTTTTGCCATAATCACGATAATAATGGCAATTATAGCCCCCAGGGTTCTTTTGTAAGTAATTCTGATGATATTTTTCCGCTGGGTAAAAGTTTTTAAATTCAATAACTTCGGTGGCAATTTTTTGGTCAAAAACTTTCAAATTATTGATTTTATTGATTAAATCAAGGGCAATAATTTTTTGTTCATTATTTTGATAAAAAATCGCTGAGCGATATTGAGTGCCAATGTCGTTTTGTTGACGGTTTATTTGGGTTGGATCGTGAATGGCAAAGAAAAATTTTAAGATTTTTTCTAAAGTGGTTTTTTTGCTGTCAAAGATAATTTTTACTGATTCGGCGTGATTAGTTAGGCCGGTGGATACGGTTTCGTAGGTTGGTTGGTCTGTGTCGCCACCTGTATAACCAACTTCGGTTGATACTACTCCCTCAAAATTAGACATTAATTCTTCAACCCCCCAAAAGCATCCACCCGCTATGATAATGGTTTCTTGGTTAGAATTTTTAGCAAAAATTGAAAGTGGCATAAGGAAAAAAAATATAATTAAATTTAAGAAGAAAATTTTATTTTTCATTGATTTGTTGTTGTAATTTATTGATTTGTCTTTTTTGTTTAATGTTACGAATGGTTGATTTTATTAAGCTGTTTGAATATATTAAAATAGCGGTAATAAGACCAAGAATATAAAAAAATAGCATCAAGACAAATAACCGAGTTTCAATGCTGTCGAAAGGAAGTGGATTAAAATTTATGGTAATAATTTCGCGATTATTAATCATAAAAATTATTACAAAAACTAAAATTAAACTCACCAAAATGCTTTTTATAGAATTAAATAAATTTTTTAAGAATTTCATAGAGATAAATTTTTAATTAACAAATTTTCAAGGTCTTGGTCGTATTCTGGTTGTTTGCCAAACCATAATTCAAAGCCAATTAAGGCTTGATAAATTAACATGCCAATTCCGGTTACAAATTTTAGATTATGTTTTTTAGCTTGTAAAATCAAATTTGTAAATAGCGGGTTATAAACAATATCGTAAATTATACAATTTTGATTAATATTTGATAAATCAATATTTAACGGCTCTTGGTTTTTCATGCCCATTGAACTGGTATTAACCATTAGATCAAGTTTTGGATAAATTGAATTTATATCCTTAAAGTCAATATATTCTAAAATTACATTATTTCTGTTGGCTAAATTTTTAAAATCATCGATAAGTTTTTTTGCATTTTCATAAGAGCGATTAGCGATAAAAATATGTTTTGGTTTTTCATTGATTATGGCATAAAGAATAGCTCTGCTGGCTCCACCAGCGCCAATTATCAAATTGGTGGTTTTATTAAAATTATATGTCGGACAGCTTCTTAATAAATTATTTAAAAAACCAAAGGCATCAGAATTATGACCAAAAATTTTGCCATTATCTAAAATTTTTATAGTGTTCACAGCACCAATATCTCTTGCAGAAGAGCTGAGGTGATCGCAAATATTAATAATTTTTTCTTTAAAAGGAATAGTTATGTTAAATCCTGACAATCCTTCATTTGCTATGAGGTTAATTATCTCTTCATGATAATTATCAATGTCGATTTGATATTTTTTATAGCTTCCAGCGATATTATTTTTTTCTAGATAAAAATTGTGAATTGTAGGAGAAATTGAATGACTAATTGGATTGCCGATTACACCTGCTTTAACTATTTTACGATAATTTGTCATTACTGCTTAGGTGGTGCGTTATTATTTTCGTTGCGTTTTGCTTTCAGAGATTCGTGGTCTGGCATATATGGCTCTTGCTGAGGTATTTTAATTTTTGGCAATAAGCGGGTGGTAAAAAATTTATCATTATAGTAGGTAATTTTTTTGCATCGAACTGGTGGTTGCGATTCGATTAGAAGTATTTGCTCATCTCTTGGAAGTTGGATAACTTCTTGTGGCAATATTAATGCTCTTTGCACATCGGAAACATGCAGAGAACGAGCTCCCGGATTTAGGTCTAAATATTTAGGTTTGTTATATGAAATTTGTGTTGCAGTTTTGTTGCCCACTAATTGTGAAATTAAATTTGCAGTTTCCATGTTGTTGGCAGCAAAAGTGATACGGTAGGTTGAGTTTGATAAAAATGAGTTCATTCCACTTTCTTCGTAAATACCCTTAAGCTGTTCAGTATCTTGAATGATTAAGAAAAGTCTGACCCGATAACCACGAAAATAGGCGATACCAGCTAAAAATTGCTCCATCTTACCAAGAGTTGGGAACTCGTCCATCATCATTAAAACTCCAAATTTTTCATTTGGTCGAGGCATTTTTGCTGTAAAGAAAGAGGCGGCTTGTTGATAAAACATTCCCATTAAAGGCTTAAGTCGAGAAATATTATCTGGAGTTAAGCCAACATAAATGGTGTGAGGCGAAATTTTTAGTTCATGTAAGTTGAAATCCGAAGTAGCGGTGGTGGTGTCAATCAAAGGGTTGGCCCATAATTCCAGCGACGAGTTGGCGGTCGAGGTAACGGAGCCACGCTCTTTATCTGGCTTTTGAAGATAAGAAGCCAAATTCATGTAAGAAACTGGGTGAATTTTTTTGCCCATAGTGTCAAGAACCACAGCTAAATTATAAACCACATCATCATTTCTAAGGGTACGAACAACTTCACCAAGTGTGCATGGACGGTCTTCAGCGGCAACTAAATAAAGCATAACTCCAGCTAAAAGCGCGCGAGCTTCGTTTTGCCAAAATTCTTGTTCGGGAAGTAAAAAGTTACAAATTTTTTGCACATCATCGACCATTTGCCCAGGTTTGGTGCTAATCCAATCCATCGGATTATAACAATGGCTAATTCCATCTGGGTCAGCTGGATTCCACAAAAATACTTTTTGTTTCAAATTTTTTTTACGCCAACCTGAAGTGAGTTCATAGTTTTCAAGTTTAATATCATGAACAATAACCGAATCAGTCCAAAATAATAAATTTGGAATAACGAAGCCCACACCTTTACCAGAACCTGTTGGTGCAAATAATAAAATATGTTGATAACCTTCGGCTATAAGTAATTCATTTTTTGATTTGCCAAGCAAAACTCCAGTTTTGGCTCTCAAGCCCATTTTTTTAATTTCGGCATCGGTTGCCCAGTGAGCATCGCCATGGATTGATTCTGGTTTTTTAAATGGGCGCCAATCCATAATTGGAGCGCGAAAAATCCAGATTAAAGTTAGTAATAAAGCGTAAGGCAAAATTGTTGCAAACCATAATTTCATTATGAAGCCATTGCCACTAGAGAAGGTCAAGACCGACCTATTTTTAAAATAATATCCCCAGTAATATATAAAATTTTTGTGGATAGTTAGGAATTGCTGAACAATATCTTTTGAAAAGAAGCTATTAATGGTGGCATAAGATTTGGAGGTGCCAAATAACAGCAAGATGCCGGAAATATAATAGCAGATAACTATCAATAAAAGCAAAATGGCGCCAATGGTGGAGAAATTACGCAAATTTCGCTGAAATGGATTATCGGCAACACTACCAGACATTGATTATTAAATTAAGATTAAATTTGGTTTCAAAATACATCATCATTTATAAGAAAATTTAATTACCAAATCAAATGTTTTTTTTAAAAAAAATGATAATAATTTATAATAAATAAAGGTTTTTTTAATATAAATTAATTTAAGATTATATGACAATGAGTAATAATGAATATCAGCAAAAATTTAAAAATTTTTTTAATCTTCAAGATCCTCAATTATTTGAAAATTTTTTGCAATCGCTTCCAAATGATGAAACAAGAATTGAATTAATTAGAAATGATAAAGATACTATGGAAGAAATGATTGTTTTTGAACATTATAGAGATAAATTAAAAATATTCCTAAATTTAATCCAATCTGATGAAAAAAAATTAGAAATTATTCAGGAAATATGGGATAATTATAAATATTCAAAAATTTATTTCCCTTTTGAAATTTTAGATTTAGTTAAACCAGAAGACAGATTAAATTTTATTATAAATACAGATTTTGATAAAAAAGAAAAATTCCTTAAATCAATTTTTATTCCCTTAGAAGATGAAGATAGTAAAAATAATATTAAAAAAATATTTTTTGATGATGGCGAGGATTTTATTGATGAAAAATTTCAAAAATTGTACAGAGCGCATCAAAATTTTAAAATTTTATCATTTTTGGCAAATAAGGATGATTTTGGCTCATCAGGATTAAAATATCAATTCGCCCAACATCTTCCAGCAATTAAAGAAAAGTTCCAAAAAAACCCATTACCCGAAATTTATCATGAATTATTTGAAAAGATGAATAGTGATAAACCTATTGATTTAAAAGATGGCAATAAATTATTTATTAGAGATTCGCGATTATCAGGTCATGTATCTTATTTTATTTTTCATGTTAATGCCCAAAATAAATTAACTAAAATTAGCTATTGCGATGGAAACAAAGTTTCTGATCAGCGATCTATTGTTGGATCTTGCACTCATATAAATTCAATTACTAATTATGAACTTGCAAACCCAATTGATTTTTCGGCTGAATTTGCGGATAAATTTATAAAAGAAAATTCTCAAAAAGAAGATTTTATAGATTTTTATAATAAAATATCTGCAGAAAATTTTAAATTTAAGGGTCTGGAAGAAACCTCAATTTCATCGATAACCTATGAAATGCCAAGACAGAAACAAAAAAGAGGAAATTGTGCAATGAAAAGTGCGAATATTCTGGCTTGCGCTATTTTACAATTAAAAGATCCATCGCAAGAATTTAGATGGGATGGAAGAAAAATTACTGGAGCGGGTTATGATAATTATAAGGAATTTAAAGATGAATTATCGAAATTAGCACTTATGGAGCTTAAACAAACGATGCTTGAAATTCAAGGAATGAAACCTGAAAAGGAGGGATATCGTCGTGATTTATTTGAAGTGTTGGAGGAGTTTTTTTGAAAAAGAATTGAATAGTGCGATCCTTAAAAAAAATACATCACCTTTGC
>JBMSPZ010000031.1:0-11485 GCA_049423025.1 Rickettsiales bacterium | reverse complement strand
TGAACCAATTTCAATATCAATTAAGTTTTGTGTATTGGGTAAAACATTGGTAATTGTTGATTTTGTTGAGATAATGCAATCTAATAACTCATCGATTCTTAAAATTTTTAAACCTTCTTTTTCGAAAAAATTGATAACAGTTTTTAATACGTCATCATCGCCCAAAATTTTATTTGCTAAAATTTTTGCTAACAAAATTGCACCTTTCTTATCGACTCTTAAATTTGTAAAGCTCGGTTTGGTAACTCCACCAATAAAAACCAAATTATTTATGGAATTTTCCTTCAAAATTTCTAAAAATTTTTCAATTTCACCATAAGCTAAAAAATAAGGATTATAAGGTGAATAATCGATTTCGTAGGTTTCGCCTTTAAGTTGAAAAACAATAAATTTTCGGTTTTTGGCAATGCATTCGTCAATAAGAATTTTTGGTAATTGTCCGCGACCTGCGAAAATTGCGATTGGAAATAGATTTTGATTATCCGACATGATTTAAAGAAGCTCCTCCGTCTATTGATAAAATTTGCCCAGTAAGAAAATCATTTTCTAAAATAAAATTTAGGGCTTGAATTATGTTTTTTGGATTGCCGATATGTTGTAAAGGAATCAATTTTTTTAGCTGTTGGCTATATTTTATTTCTTGAGTTTTTGAAGGCATTATATCGGGCAAAACATAACCTGGTGCAATGCCGTTGACCCTTATATTTGGCGACAATTCAAGGGCGAGCATTTTAGTGAATTCCGCTAAGAATTTTTTTGACATTAGGTAATAAAAATGAATTGTTTCATATCTTGCAATATTTTTATCAATCATGTTAATTATATTAGCATTTTTGATATTATTTTTTTCGATTTGTTTTGCAAAATAATGCGATAAATGAATTGGAGCATTTAAATGTATATTCATATTATTTTTCAATTCGCTATCCAGATGCGTAATGAATTTGGATTTATTAAAAATTGAGGCATTATTTATTAAAATATTCCAATCCTGGAAATTTTTATTCATATAATCGGCAATATTTTTATAGGATTTTGGATCATTTAAATCGCCACCAATAATTGCTGTTTTAATTTGATATTTTTCTTGTAAAAAATTTGTAAGTTCGGTGGCTAATTTTTTTGATTTATTGTAATGAATGACCACATTATATTTTTTTTCTGCCAATGAAATTGCCATCTCTCTGCCCAGTCTTTGACTGCCACCAGTTATTAGTGCGGTACCTTGGCTAATGTTTTTCTTCGCTGTCTTGATTGGTTTCATGGTATAATTTTATTTTGTTATTAAGTTCACGAAGAACTTCTTTAATTCCTTCTTGAGTTAGAGCCGAAATTTTATAAATTACAACCTTATCGTGATAAATTTTTTTTAAAAACTTTTGTAAATCTTTAATTTTTTTATCCAAAGTTTTCTCGTCAATGGCGTCAATTTTATTTAAGGCAATTATTTCAAATTTGTCTAACAAGCTATCATTATATTCTTTTAATTCATTGCGAATAGTTTGATAATTTTCAACAATATTTTCAGCGGTTGCGTCAATCAGATGCAATAAAACACCGCATCTTTCAATATGACGCAAAAATCTATCGCCTAAGCCTTTACCCTGACTTGCACCTTTGATTAAACCCGGAATATCAGCCAAAACAAATTCAGAATCATCAATATAAACTACTCCAAGTTGAGGTTTTAAAGTGGTGAAAGGGTAGTCAGCAATTTTGGGTTTTGCTCTAGTTGTGCTTGATAAAAAAGTTGATTTACCGGCATTTGGTAAGCCAAGCAAACCAGCGTCTGATAAAAGTTTTAAATGAAGTCTTACCCAAAATTCTTGACCTGCTTCGCCTTTTTGTGCATAGGTTGGAGCGCGGTTCACCGAAGTTTTGAAATTCGAATTTCCAAGACCGCCTAGACCGCCCTTTGCTACAACAAAATTTTCTCCATCATTCATCAAATCCGCCATCAATTCATCAGTTTCTTCGTTGAAAATTTGGGTGCCAACTGGAACTCTTAAAATTAAATCCTCTCCCGAAAGTCCATTTTGATTTTTTCCTCTTCCACTATTGCCGTTTGGTGCTTTAAAATGTTGTTTAAACCTGAAATCAATTAAGGTGTTTAAATCTTTTACTGCTTGAAAAATTACGCTACCGCCTCTGCCACCATCGCCACCATCTGGTCCACCTCTGGGGATAAATTTTTCTCTGCGAAAGCTTGAGGCTCCACTTCCTCCACTTCCAGATTGAATATGAATTTTTGCTTCATCAATAAATTGCATAAATTAAGATTTTTTGGACATTAAAACAAATATATATTCATTATAATCTTGAATTAATATTTTGCATTATAAAATATATTTTTAAATTTTGATTGAAGAGTTTTTTTTAAATTTTAAAATCATTTTAACTTTAATTTAAATATTTTTTTATGAATAAATCTCTGCTTGATACTCTTAAAATTGGCGACTATACCCTTAAAAATCGTATAATCATGGCGCCACTCACTAGAATGCGCTCAACTCAACCTGGTGATGTTCCAAATGAACTTAATGCAAAATATTATGCACAAAGAGCGGGAGCTGGTTTGATAATCAGTGAGGCAACACAAATTTCTCCTCAAGGCAAAGGATATCCTGCAACTCCAGGTATTTATTCAAGTCAACAAATTACAGGCTGGAAGTTGGTAACCAAAGCGGTTCATGACCAGGGTGGAAAAATTTTTGCGCAATTATGGCATGTCGGAAGAATTTCGCATCAATCTTTACAGCCTGATAATAAATTGCCAGTTGCTCCTTCGGCAATTCCTGCGAAAAACAGTGGAACATATGATGTAAATTGGAAGCCAGTTGCCATTGAAACGCCAAAAGCCTTAGAAATTTCTGAGATTAAATCAATTGTTGAAGATTATAAGCAAGCTACATTGAATGCTATCGAGGCTGGATTCGATGGAGTAGAATTGCATAGCGCCAATGGTTATTTGCTCGATCAATTTTTGCAAGATGGATCAAATCAAAGAAGTGATATTTATGGTGGATCAATTGAGAATCGTTGTCGCCTTACTTTAGAAATTCTTCAAGAAATTTCCAAAATAATTGGTAGCCAAAAAGTTGGAATTCGCTTATCACCTTATGGCACCTTTAACGATATGAAAGATTCTGATCCAATTGCTTTATTTTCATATTTAATTTCAAAAATAAATGAACTAAATATAGCTTATATTCACTTAATTGAACCGCGTTCATCGGTTGCTGGTGGTAGTGATGAGGTCATTACATCAGCTCCTAATAATTCCGATATATTTAGAAGTAAATATCATGGAATTTTAATTTCTGCTGGAGGATATGATGTTAATTTAGCTAAAATTGCGATTGAACAAAATAAAGCTGATGCCATTGCCTTTGGAAGATATTATATTTCTAATCCAGATTTAGCGCAGAGAGTTGCCAAAAATCAGCCATTAGCCAAATATGATCGTTCCACATTTTATGGTGGCGGTGATCATGGCTACACCGATTATCCATGTTTTGAATAATGTTTTAAGCAAGCTCTAAAAATAAAAGGATTTAGGGTTATTGAAATTACGGCACTAGAAATTACTACATCGTAAATTTCCTTTGATATTAAACCTAAATTGCTACACAACACCACCAGTATAAATGAAAATTCACCAATTTGACTTAAGCTAGCTGACAAAACTAAAATTTCCCCTATAGGTTTTTTAAGTAAAAATAATATTAAAAAACTAAAAAATGATTTGATAAAAATTATTAAAAATACGGTCGACACTATTAGTAAAGGCTTTTGGAAAATTATTACAGGGTTAAAAATTAATCCAACCGAAACAAAAAATAATACTGCAAAAATATCGCGAAGGGAAACCGATTTCTCAACAGTTTTAATACCGATTTTGCTTTCATTTAAAACAAAGCCAGCAATGAAAGCTCCAAGTGCAAAAGAAGTTTGAAAAAATGAGTGAGCAATGAAAGCAAAACCGCAAGCAATGGCTAAAATTGAAAGAGAAACCAATTCGCGGGAATGAGTTTTGTATATAGCAACCAAGATTGCGGGTAAGATTTTTTTGCCAAAAGTTAACATAGCAATTACAAAAATTACAACCTTAACTAAAACTCCCGATAAGCTGTAAAAAATTTCTTGCGAATCAATAATTTGTCCGCTTTTAATATTGGAGGCTATTATTGGA
The DNA here is from genome assembly GCA_049423025.1 of Rickettsiales bacterium. Taxonomy (GTDB): domain Bacteria; phylum Pseudomonadota; class Alphaproteobacteria; order Rickettsiales; family UBA1997; genus CAILUF01. The sequence goes on along the minus strand of JBMSPZ010000031.1, from coordinate 7,293 downwards.
ATTATAAATAAAATTACAATCATGATGATATCTTCAATTATTAGCCAGCCCGTGGCGATTTTAGCTACTTGAGTCTTTTGTAATCGATATTGCTCAAATCCTCGAATCATAACCACTGTGCTGGCAACCGATAGGCAAATCCCATAAATTATTGATTCGGTAAGGTTAAATTTAAAAAATAAACCAATTAAAGTACAAAAAAGAGCGGTGGCAATCATTTGAAATAATGAACCGATTATCGCAACATTTTTTACTTTAAGAAGATCTTTCATTGAAAAGTGAAGACCAACATCAAACATCAATAAAATAATGCCAATTTCAGCAAGTTGTTTGGCGATTTCAACATCAGCGGTTATTCCGGGAGTGTGAGGAGAAAGAAAGATGCCGGCAATTAAATATCCAATTATGGAGGGTAATCTTAATTTACAAGCAATATATCCTAAAATGAAAGCGAAAACTACACTAAAGACTATTGTCGAGATTAAAGGATATGTAATCATTATTTAATAATTTTAGCCTTTTTAAGTTCATTTTTGGCTTCTTGCAAATCTGCTTGAAATTCCGCATTTTGCATTAGCCCGCCAATTAAATATATTGCTAACTGCTTGCCACCTTGTAAATCGCTAGGGTAGTGCATTCCAACTTGAACACGGTGCCAAGCAACTTGATTGGCATAATCAAAATATTCTTCTGCTAAATCTGGAATTAATAAACTCATAACTTGAGCATATATATAGGCTCCCGTAGTGTGACCACTAGGATAGCAATATCCTTTGCTTGGCGATATTAAAATTTCGACATTTTTGTCGACATCGCTTGGTCTTGGAATTTTCCAGAAATTTTTGAAACCTTCAGTTACATCGCGAGAAGTATCGCCAACTCTATCTAAAAGGTGATATAATTTTGGGAATTTTTGCCGAGTTAATTTTTTATTAATATTTAAAACAACCGTGTCAGGAGTCAGTCTTTTTTCTTCGAGAGCTTTGTCGATTTCTTCAATTTCAATATTTTTTTGCATCAATAAAATTTGCTCTATTTGGCTTTTATGTTCCTTGGAATATGGCGTAAATGGCTGTTCTATGGCAAGTGGTGAAACTGATTCATAGCCAAAATATTTTTGGGCGTTAGTAAATTTTATATTTAAGAAAAAACCAATTAAGAAAATAATTATGGAGTATTTTTTTGATAATTTTAAATTTGAGCTGTTCATTTTACTAGTAAATTTTAATTTTTAATTCGTAATTTAATTAAAAATAAATTAAAATCAAAATATTTTTTAAATAATTTAATTTTCTTTATAATGACTAAAAATCATAATCAAAATATTTTTTATCAAACCGATTATGGCGATACTAGATTTATTGCCTTCAATATTTTAAAAAAATTTTTAGAGCAAGGAAATATAGAAAAAATTACCGATATTTTGAATGAAGAGCTCGACCAATATTGTAAAAAAAACGAATTATTGGCTGAAGATCTTTTTGAAAAAATCGATGATGAATTTCTTAATCAGCTTTTAATTGGATTTGTTGATAATTTAGATGAAATTAATAACGCAATTGAAAATTTATCAATCGAAAATACCAGTTTCTATGGTTTATTGCTGATAAAATTAATAATTTTTGAGTTAAAATTTCATCACGAAAATTCTGCGCAAAATATTTTTGAAGATTATCAAAAAATCGCTAATGTCAATCAGATTAAATTTGATAAAAAAATATTTTTAATGTTATTAAATCAAATTCGTAATTTTGAAATGCAATAATTTTTTTTAAATTATTTCCTAAATTTCACTTTGCCTTTATTGACAATAATTAAATAAAAAATAAAATAATTTTTGTAAAAAAATAACTTTATAGCTACTTAAATTTTATGCCCAAAAGAACAGATATTAATTCAATTTTGATTATCGGTGCAGGTCCGATTGTTATAGGTCAAGCCTGTGAGTTTGACTATTCTGGAACTCAAGCCTGTAAAGCACTTCGTTTGGAGGGATATAGAGTTATTTTAGTTAATTCTAATCCGGCAACCATCATGACCGACCCTAATGTTGCAGATAGAACTTATATTGAGCCGATAACTACCGATGTGGTTGAAGAAATTATTCGCAAAGAAAAGCCAGATGCTATATTACCAACAGTTGGCGGGCAAACTGCTTTAAATTGTGCTTTAGCTTTAGAAAAATCAGGTATTTTAAAAAAATATGGGGTGGAGTTGATAGGTGCTTCGGTTGAAGCCATTAAAAAAGCTGAAGATAGAGCATTATTTCAAAAATCAATGGAAAAAATTGGTTTAGAAACTCCAAAAAATGCAATTGTACATGATTTAGAGGGTGCCAAAAAAGCCCTTAGCAAAGTTGGCTTACCTGCAATTATTCGACCTTCATTTACAATGGGTGGAGCTGGCGGTGGTGTTGCTTACACTGAGGATGAGTTTTATAAAATCGTATCCTATGGATTGACAATTTCTCCAACCAATGAGGTGTTGATTGATGAATCAATTATCGGTTGGAAAGAATATGAAATGGAAGTAGTTCGTGATAAAAATGATAATGCCATAATCATTTGTTCAATTGAAAATATTGACCCGATGGGAGTCCATACTGGAGATTCAATCACTGTGGCTCCAGCATTAACTTTAACCGACAAGGAATATCAAGAAATGCGCAATGCTTCGATTGCGGTTTTGCGTGAAATTGGTGTTGAAACTGGTGGGTCAAATGTTCAATTTGCGGTTAATCCAAAAAATGGTAAAATGACCATCATCGAAATGAACCCAAGGGTTTCGCGTTCATCGGCTTTGGCATCAAAGGCAACGGGCTTTCCAATTGCTAAGGTGGCAGCCAAATTAGCGGTTGGATTTACTCTTGATGAAATAAAAAATGATATTACGGGCGGAGTCACTCCTGCCTCTTTTGAGCCTACAATTGATTATGTCATTACCAAAATTCCAAAATTTACTTTCGAAAAATTTAAGGGAAGTGATAATATTTTGTCCAGTTCAATGAAATCAGTTGGCGAAGTTATGGGAATTGGTCGCTCTTTCTTGGAAAGTTTTCAAAAAGCCCTACGTTCTTTAGAGGGCAATTTATCTGGAATTGACGAGGTAGTTATTGATGCCGATGAAAAATTAGCTCGCCAAGAAATAATTAAAAAGAAATTAAAAATACCAGCTCCAAATCGTATTTTATTGATAGCGCAGGCTTTGCGTGATGGAATTTCGCCAATTGAAATTAATGAAATATGTAGTTATGATATGTGGTTTATAGAGCAACTTCAATTAGCTATTAATCTTGAAGAAAGAATTAGAAAAGAAGGTTTGCCAGATAATTATCAAGATTTTTTATATCTTAAAAAACTCGGATTTTCTGACAAAAGATTGGCAAAGCTTGTCAATAAAACCGAGCTTGATGTTCGCAAATTAAGACGCCAACTCGGAGTTCATCCTGTCTATAAAAGAGTTGATTCATGTTCTTGCGAATTCGATTCTATAACTCCTTACATGTATTCAACTTACGAATAGCTAATGAAAAATTTATCATATAAAAATCATAACAATAAAACCGAATTATTTATTGAAAATGTTGCCCTAAGTAAAATAGCCAAATCAATCGGAACTCCATTTTATGCTTATTCAAGGCTTAGTTTGTTTGAAAATTATGAAAATTTTGTTGAAGCTTTTGAGTTTCATAAAATTTTTAATTACAAAATTTGCTATGCAATAAAGGCTAATTACAATGTGAATTTGGTCAAAATTTTAGCTAATCTTGGTTCTGGGGTTGATGCAGTTTCCGCTGGAGAAATTTATCGTGCAATTGAAGCTGGAATTAATCCACAAAAAATTGTTTTTGCTGGTGTTGGTAAAACTCGCGAAGATATGATTTTTGCTTTTGAAAATGGGGTTGAAGAATTTTCGGTTGAGTCAATTGAAGAGATGTTTTTATTAAATGAAGTAGCTATTAATCTTGGCAAAATCGCCAAATTTTCAGTTCGGGTAAATCCTGATGTTGACGCTAAAACTCATGACAAAATTTCTACAGGAAGAAAAGGTGACAAATTCGGCATAGATTTTGATAATGCTCTTGAAGTTTATAATATCGCTTCCAAATTATCGGGTCTTGAGATATACGGAATTGCCATGCATATTGGTTCTCAAATTATTGACCTAAATCCTTTTGAAAAGGCGTTTTATAAATTAAAAAATCTTTATAGCGAACTCACTAAATTAGGTTTTAAAATAAAAAATTTAGATTTTGGTGGGGGCATTGGTATAAATTACAAAAATGAATCTACCATTGATATTATAGAATATGTTGGTTTGATAAAAAAAATTATTGCTGGCACCGATGTTTCGGTAACTATTGCTCCGGGGCGGGCAATTGTTGGTAATGCGGGATTGCTAGTGACTAAAACTATTTTTCACAAAGAAACACCTACTAAAAATTTTGTGATAATTGATGGCGCCATCAATGATTTAATGCGTCCAGGTTTGTATGGGTCATATCATGAAGTAATTCCAGTTGAAAAAAGAATTTGGCATCGGGCAAAGTTTGATTTTGCAGGACCTGTCTGCGAATCTACCGATATTTTGGCAAAAGATCGCGAAATTGTAGTTCCAAGAATTGGCGATTTATTTGCATTTTTGAGCGCTGGAGCTTATGGCTCTTCAATGTCTAGCGAATATAATTGTCGACCATTAGTTCCTGAAGTTTTAATTGATGATAATGAATTTAAAATCATTCGTAAAAGACCTACTTTTAAAGAAATGTTAAGACTTGAAGAAAATTTATGAATAAAAAAATTTTAATTGCCAAAATCCTCTCTCCTCATGGCATCAAGGGTGATGTAAAGGTTATTTTTTATGGCGATAATGTCAAAAATTTAGAAAAATATCCATTATTTGATATCAACGACAATGAATATTTTTTTAAAATAAAAAATTTTACCAAAACCAGCGAAAAATCTAACAATAATGGCGATAAATTTGCCATTGCCTCTATAAAAAATGTTGATGATAGAGATCATGCCGAAAAATTGAGAGGTCTTGAAATTTATAGCTATCGTGAGCATTTTCAAAAAACCAAGAAAAATGAATTTTATATAATTGATTTAGTTGGTTTAAAAGTTTTGAATATGCAAAATCAAGAAATTGGGGAGGTGGTAAATGTTTTAAATAATGCTACCACTGCAATTGAAATTGAATTTTTGGATAATTTTATTCCAAATGGCTTTGGCAAAATATCCAATTTTCCATTTAAAAATGATTTATTTCCAGAGATAGATATTGAAAAATCAATTATAAAATTTGACCCGCCTGAATTTGTTTAAAAATTACGAATTCTTGATTAAAGCGATGTCTTTGCGATAAAACCCTTGATCCCAATCGATATTTTTTAAAAAATCATAAGCATTTTTTCGAGCTTCTTCAAGGCTTTTTGCTTTGGAAACTATATTCAAAACCCTTCCCCCATTTGCCAAAATCTTATTATCTGCAGAAATTGAAGTTCCGGCGTGTAAAATAGAAACATCGTGATAAATCTTGCCTGAAATAGCGATTTTATTGGTTAAAGCATTTTGTAAATCTTGCAAATTTTTTATTTCTGTATTTTTTTGATAATTTTCGGGATAACCTTTTGCACACATTACCACGCAAACAAACTTATTTTCTTCGTCAAATTTAAGTTGATATTCGTTCAATCTGCCATCAATGGCATAATCGATTAAATCATAAAAATCCGAAGTAATTCTTGGTAAAATTACTTGAGTTTCAGGGTCGCCAAAGCGGGCATTAAATTCTAGTAATTTTGGTTCATTATTTTTAATCATTAGTCCGGCAAATAAAATTCCAGTAAATGGAGTCTGATTGATAATCATTCCTTTTATGGTTGGCTCAATAATTTTTTCAATAATTTTCTTTTCTAAGTCGTCATTAATTAAAGGTGAGGGGCTGTAAGTACCCATTCCGCCTGTGTTTAAACCAGTTTCGCCTTCGCCAACTTTTTTATGATCATGAGCAAAGCCAAGTGGTAAATAATTTTTTCCATCACAAATTACAAAATAACTTGCTTCAAAGCCCTGTAAAAATTCTTCAATGATAATTTTTTTTCCAGCTTCGCCAAATTTACCTGCAAAAATTTCTGCAATATTTTTTTTTGCCTCTAAAAAATTTTCAACAATAATTACTCCCTTACCTGAGGCTAAGCCATCAGCTTTAATAACGCAAGGAAAGCCAATTTTTTCAACAAAATCAAGGGCAGGGTCAATATCGTAAAAAGTTTGATATTGGGCGGTTGGAACATTATTTTTCGTGGCAATTTCTTTCATAAAAATTTTTGATGCTTCAATTTGTGAAGCTTGTTTAGTTGGACCAAAGCATCGAATATTTTTTGAACGAAGATAATCACTCAAGCCATCAACCAAAGGCTGTTCTGGACCGATAAAAACCATATCAATTTGTTGATTTTTACAAAAATTTGCAATTTCTAAATGTTGATTTGGCTTGATGTTGGAAATAATTTCAGCATCATCTTGAATTCCAGCATTGCCATTTAATGCAAAAATTTGTATTGAATATTTGGAATTTTTAAAAGCTTTGCAAATGGCATGTTCTCTACCGCCAGAGCCTATTAATAAAATTTTCTTAATATTTTTTGAACTTGTCATTTTTTAAAAATAAGTATATTTTTTGATTTTGAAATTTTAATTTGGTAAAATAAAACTTAATTAATTTTTTTTTAAATAAAATTCTTTTTTATGGACTTAAAAGAACACACCGTCAAATCATATGACAAAGATTTACAATCTATTGTTGGAACCCTTGAAACCATGGTAGAAATGGTCAATGAATCTATTGATATGGTTGCTCAAATGATTCAAACCCGTGATAATTCCTTAATTGAAAAAATCACTGCCCATGATTATAAAATTAATTCTTTAGATCACTTAATTGAAAAAAAGGTAACGGCAATTTTGGCTTTGCGTCAACCAATGGCAGTTGACTTGCGTTTCACAATTTCCTCTTTAAAAGTTTCTTCAAATCTTGAAAGGTCAGGTGATCAATCAAAAAGTATCATTAAAAAAATTGCTAGAATAGGTATTGAATCTCTTGACCCAAGAGTTGAAAAAGCTTTGCTTGATATGATAAATCTCACAAAAATTATGGTTAAAGAAGCCATTACTGCCTTTAATAATCATGATTTGGAGCTTGCCAATATTGTTTTAACGCAAGATGATGAAATTGATGCGATATACAGTAATTTATTTACTATCATCGACCAAGATACCTTCAGTAAAG
>JBMSPZ010000030.1:0-11701 GCA_049423025.1 Rickettsiales bacterium | reverse complement strand
ATACTTCTAATTCAGAACAAACAGTAGAATATGATTTAGGTTTAGAAAATAATGCCAAAAAAATTGAAAAAAGCGATTATGGCTCACAAGAAATTGAGTTAAATCAAGATAATTCATCAAGCAAAAACCTTAAAAAAGCCGAAAAATCTGAAATTTTTGAAGAAGATTTACAAAATTCTCAATCTGGTCAAGTTGCCTCAGGTAAAAATCTTTACAAAAACAACGCTAGCGATGTTGAGCAAGACGAAGAAGGTAGCAAAATTATCACCTACTCTACTAAAAAATATAAAAAAACCTCCAGAAAAAATAACAAAGAAGTTGCCTTGGAAGATAATCAAGAATTAAATGATTCTAAGGTTGAAGATTCTGCGCAGAGTAATTATAAAACTAGTAGCAAAAAAAATAGCAAGGTTTCAAAATATTATTCTAGTGGCAAAGCCGGATATTATGTTCAAGTTGGCGCCTTCAATAATTCTTCTGGGGCTAGAGAAAGACTAGCTTTAATAACCAATCAAAAAAATGGTAAAGTCATAACTGCAACCGTAAATGAACGTAGAATTTATCGTTCAGTTTTTGGTCCTTACTCATCTAAAAATCAGGCCTTAAAAGTTAAAAATTCAATAGAAAATAACGGTAACGAGGCAATAATAATCAGAAAATAATAGCGATGAATGTTGTTGTTAAAAAAACGGTAATTGGCTTATTTTTGGCATTAAACTTAGTGTCTTGCTCTAATGATTTGAGTAATTTTTCAACTAACGAGGTCTTCGAATCCAGATATAAAAGTGATGCCAACAGAATTAATAAGCAAAGAGCAATGCAAGAAGAGGGTGGTGGCTTTGGTTTTTTTGGAATGGGCTCGGGTTTTGATTATAAAGATCCAAGCAATTTTCAAACTCCAGATGGGCAACATTCTCCTTCCAAAACCCTAGCAAATAAATATAATTACATCGATATATCATATTTGGGAAGTAGAAATGCGCAGTATTTTCCAGATTTAGAAACTTATCAACAAGGAATCGCCAACAATCCTGATAGCGGTCTAGATCCAAATGTCTTTGAAATTGCTTACAACACCTATTTAAATAAGCCATTTAATAATTTGGGCGAAGATTTCGATAAAATTTATATTCCCATTCAAGATGGACACGGCGTAAAGTCTTCAGCTTCTGATAAAAATTATAATTTAGTGCCAATTGCCAGCCTACAAAATGCAGTTAGAACCATTATTAATTCAAGATCGCAAGATGATTTGGAAATTTCAAGAAAACTTATCGCTGAGAGAAAAAATTTGTTAAGAAAAAAACAGCTGGAATATTATAAAGAAAAAAATGAATATATTAAATTTTTTGAAAATAATTTATCAGGATAACTCGTAATATTTCCACTTAAAAAATTAATGCAAAAATTTTTAAAAATAAAATACATTTCAAAACACATTATTGCGATTTTTTTGGCATTTTTTTTGTTGGATCTAAAAATAAATAATTCTTTTGCAAGCGTTGCTTATCAATATTTAGAAAATGCAAATTATTATTTATTAATGGATGCTGATACCTCGGAAATTCTTAAATCTCGCAACATAAATGAAAGAATCTCACCATCATCGATGACCAAATTGATGACTGCTTATGTGGTTTTTGATCAAGTCAAAAAAGGTAATGTAAAATTACAAAATCGTTGCCTAATTGGAAAAGATGCTTGGCGCAAAAGTGGCTCTTCGATGTTCTTAAATTATGGAGATGTGGTATCAGTTGATGATTTACTTAAAGGCCTATTAGCGGTTTCGGCAAATGATGCGGCAATAGCCCTTGCCCAAACTACGGCAAATAGCTATGAACATTTTATTAATTTAATGAATGTAAAGGCTAAAGAGTTGAATATGAATAATTCACATTTCATGAATCCTCATGGTTTGCATCAAGAGGGGCACTATATGACCCTTAAAGATTTGGCAACTTTGATTATAAGATTGTATAAAGATTTTCCTCAATATGCTCAATATTTGAGTATTACCGAATTTACTTATCGCAACATAACTCAAAAAAATCGTAATCCATTAATAAAAAATCATTATGATGGAATTGTTGGTGGAAAAACTGGTCATACTAATCAAGGTGGATATGGCTTGGTTGCCTTGGTCAAGAGAGATAATCGAAGATTAGTTGCTGTTGTAAATAAGGCGCCAACTCCAAAAATTCGTGAAAATATAATTACTGAATTATTGGATTATGGGTTTAATAATTTTAAAAAAATATACATTTTCGAAAAAGGCGATGAAGTAGCCAAAATCAATGTTTGGCTAGGAAATAAAAAACAAATTAAAGGCGTTATAAACGAATCGATTAATTTTAATGTTAATAGAGACATAAATATTGGTGATATAAAAGTGGAAGTTAAATATAAGTCGCCACTTAATGCGCCAATTAAAAAAAATGAAGTTATTGGCACCATGCAAATCAATATCGAAGGCTATGAATCTAAAAATTATGACATTTTTGCAAAAGAAAATATTGACAAGGTTGGATTTATAAGAAAAATTAAGAGGATATTAGAATATAAAATTAACAATTATTTTCCTGGATTTTTAAAGGCAATTAATTAGTTAAATTCTTAAATTAAATCAAAATAAAATCAATATTTATGGATATTCAAAGACTAATGCAACAAGCACAAAAAGTGCAAGAAAAAATGAAAAAAATTGAGGCAGAAATTGCTGAAAAAGAATTTGAAGGTTCTGCTGGTGGTGGAATGGTTAAAGCAGTTTTAACGGGCAATGGTGTTGCAAAAAAAATTATAATTGACCCAAAATTAATTTCCGTTGATGAAAAAGAAATTTTAGAAGATTTAATCGTTGCTTCATTTAATGATGCCAAAAAAAAATCAGATGAAGGATCTAGTGAGGCAATAAAATCAGCCACTGCTGGCATTCCACTTCCTCCAGGATTTAAATTTTAAAAAATGAAAATTAAACTCTGTGGTTTTAATGATATTAATTCTTTGGAGTGTGCAATAGAAAATTCTTGCGATTTTTTGGGCTTTGTTTTTGTAAAAAATTCAGTTCGTAACATTAATTATGAGCAAGCGAATATTTTTGCTAAATTCATTCCAAAAAAAATTTCTAAAGTAGCGGTTGTGGTCAACGCATCTATTGATGAAATCGAGAAAATAAATAATTCATTACAGCCAGATTTTTTTCAATTTCATGGTGAAGAAAATTTACAATATATTCATGGTTTCAAAGAGAAATATCCTAATATTAAAATAATCAAAGCTTTTTCAATCCAAGACAATAAAGACCTTGAATCGATTGAAATATTTAAAAATGCCGTAGATTATTTTTTGTTTGATAATAAATCACCGGGAAGTGGCAATAAATTTGATTGGGATTTGTTGAAAAATATTTCCAGTCAAAAACCATGGTTTTTATCGGGCGGTATTAATATCGACAATATTGAGGATGCCTTAAAAAAAACTAATGCAAGGTTTTTTGATATTTCGTCAGGAATTGAAAAAATAAGAGGACAAAAATCTCCAGAATTAATAAAAAATTTAATGGAAAAATTTAATTCTTTAAAAAATCAATTATAAAATGTTGAATTGGAAATATTTTTAAATTATAATATTTCCTTGTTCTAAGATTAAAATATTTATGCTTATAAAACTTCGAAATTTTATATTTGGAAATCCTCGTGATTTTTTTGATAAAGAAACACGCAAAAGCCTTACTTTGGTGGCTTTTTTGGCATGGGTTGGTCTTGGAGCGGATGGCATTTCTTCATCATGCTATGGTCCTGAAGAAGCCTTTGTTGCCCTTGGCTCACACGAAGAGCTGGCGATATATCTTGCTATTGCTACTGCATTTACTATTTTTATTATCTCCTTTGCCTATACTCAAGTAATTGAACTTTTTCCAAATGGCGGAGGTGGCTATAGAGTTGCCACAAGATTGCTAGGAAAATATGCGGGTTTGGTTTCTGGTTCGGCATTAATAGTTGATTATGTTTTAACAATTTCCATTTCAATTGCCAGCGGTGTTGATGCAATTTTTAGCTTTTTGCCAAAAGACATGCAAAGCATTAAAATGTTGGTTGCAATTTTAATGATATGTTTCTTGGCATTTCTAAATCTTCGAGGCATGAAAGAGTCGATTAAATTTTTATTGCCGATTTTTTTGGGATTTATTTTTACCCATTTTTTTCTAATAATTCATGGAATTGTAGCTCATGGCTTTGGGCTTCCAGCTTTGATTCCACAGGCGGTTCAAGAAACAAGTGAAATGAAAAATACCATGGGTTGGGTTTTTGTTTTATCGATTTTTTTAAAAGCCTTTTCGATGGGAGGAGGAACATATACTGGATTGGAAGCGGTATCAAATAATGTTAACACTTTATCGGAGCCAAGAGTTAGAACCGCAAAAATCACGATGTTTTTGGTGGCAACTTCATTGGCTTTTATGGCGGCAGGAATTATCATTTTATACTTACTTTGGGGTGTAAGTAAAACACCGGGTCAAACCTTAAATGCCACCACTTTTTATGCCATAACTGAAGGCTGGTATTATAAAGATATTAGCCTTGGAAAATTTATTGTACCAATTGTGTTAATTTTTGAAGCTGGCTTGTTAATTGTTGCAGCAAATGCTGGATTCTTGGCGGGTCCAAATGTTATTGCTAATATGGCAAATGACGAATGGATGCCTAAATCATTTAGCTCATTATCAAGTAGATTGGTGGTAAAAAATGGCATTTTATTTATGACAATTTGCGCTATTGCCACTCTAATAATTACTGGTGGGTCAGTGCATATATTGGTAGTTTTATATTCAATTAATGTGTTTATAACCTTTTCATTGTCGCTTCTAGGTTTAACAATTTACTGGATTCGTCATCGTAAGCGCCAAAAGACTTGGCTTCGCAAGTTAATCGTGTCATCAAGTGGCTTTGTGGTATGTTTTTCGATTTTATTAATTACGATAATTGAAAAATTTTACGAAGGCGGTTGGATTACACTCTTAATCACATCATTATTTATTTCAATTGGCTGGATAATCAAAAATATTTATGTGCGATTTAAGAAAAATTTAAGTCTTAAAGAAATGGACTTTATTTCTTGTCAGGAGCAATGTTTAAGCCCATCTTCAATTCTTGAGGCACCAGATAAAAAAGCGCCAACTGCTGCAATTATTGTAGACCAAACTTTCGGAAGCGGTATGAATTGTTTGTTGCAAATTAAAAAATTATTTCCCGGTATTTTTAAAAATTTTATTTTTGTAACCGTTGGAGAGGTTGACTCAAATACCTTGCGTGAAGAGCATAAATGGAGAGATATGAGGCGCAAAACTAAATCAGTAGTTAGTAAATATAAAAATTATTGCAACGCCAATGGTCGCTTTGCCAAAGCCTATGTTGGATATGATACTGATATTGTAGAAAAACTTACGCAATTAACCGATAGAGTTGCCAAAGATTATGAAAATGTAATATTTTTTGGCACCAAATTTATATTTGATAATGAAAATATTTTTACTCAATTATTATTTAACCATGTGCCATATATTATGCAAAGAAGGCTTCATGTTAAGGGCTTAAATATGGTAATATTACCTATGAAAATCGATGATAATAAGCTCAATAAACAATTGCCTAAATGAATATAATTGAATTTGAAATAATAATAATTTCTATATTACTAATCATGGCGGGCTTGATTTCTTGTTTTGAAACCGCCATTACAGCCTCGTCGCGCGCAAAAATCCATCGTCTGGAAAATGAAGGTAATTTAAAAGCAAAAAGAATTTTAAAATTATTAAAAAATCGCGAAAAAATAGTTAGTGTCATGCTTTTAGCAAATAATGCCACCAACATAATCGCCTCAGCACTTACCACAAAATTATTATTAGAATTATTTGGCGAAATCGGCGTGGTTTATGCCACTTTTTTCTTGACGATAATTGTAATTGTCTTTGGTGAAATTTTGCCTAAAACCATTGCCATTCAATTTCCTGAAAAATGTGCAATTTTATTTTGTAACTTAATTGAAATTTTATATAAAATATTTTCTCCAATTGTTGAAATAATTCAGAAAATTATCGATTTTTGTATAAATACTTTGCGCTTTAAAAAAAATATCAAAACTAACGAGTCTGAGCTTGAAGAAATCCGTGACACTCTTGATTTAAAAGCCAAGGAAGGAACAATTTACAAATATGATAAGGATTTATTAGACGGAGTTTTGGATTTGGCTGACACCGAAATTAGTGAAATCATGGTGCATCGCAAAGATGTTGAATCAATTAATCGAGATTTGAAAAATTCTGAAATATTAAAAAAAGCCATTGATATTGGCTTTACCAGAATTCCTTTATGGCAGGGCAATAAAGACAATATAATTGCAATTTTAAATGTTAGAAAACTTTTAAAGGCACTATATTTTTTTAAAGGCGATATTGAAAAATTTGACCTTGCTATTGCTACCGCGCAACCATTTTTTTCGCCTAAGAGTAATAATTTACGATCTCAACTTTTTGCTTTTAGAAAAAATAAAAGGCGATTAGCGATTGTTATTGATGAATATGGAGTGTTTCAAGGCATCGTCACCCTTGAAGATATATTGGAAGAAATTGTTGGAGAAATAAAAGAGCAAGATGAAAACAATGAAATAAACATAATAAAAACTAAATCTGGTACTTTTAAAATTACTGGCAAAACTCTAGTTCGCGATATTAATAAAAAATTGGATTTAAATATTGCAGAAAATGACGAAGCGCACAATATTTCGGCCTATATCATAAATTATTTGGGCAGAATTCCAGAAGAGCGAGAAAGTTTTGTAATTAATAAAATTGGCTTTGAAATTTTAAAGAAAAGAGACAATAATTTATTGCTAATTAAAGTAAAAAAAATCCGAGAATAATTATGACTACAAAAGTAAGATTTGCCCCTTCGCCGACTGGTTTTTTGCATGTTGGCAATATCCGCATCGCTATTATAAATTATCTATTTGCCAAAAAAACTAATGGGGAATTTATTCTTAGATTTGATGATACCGACTCAGCAAGAGTAGAGGCCGAATATAGTGAAATGATTTTTACCGATATGAATTGGCTTGGCTTAAAATATGATAATTTTTTTAAGGAGTCCGACCGATTAGCTCGCTATGAGCAGGCTAAAAATCAACTAATTGCCAGCGGAAGACTTTACGAATGTTTCGAGACTGCCGAGGAGCTAAATCTCCAGCGTAAATCACAAAATGCTTCTGGAGTTGCCCCAATTTATAATCGAGCTAGCCTCAAATTGTCTAAGGAGCAAAAACAGGAATTGCGTTCAAAAGGTCTAAAGCCACATTATCGTTTTTTACTTAATGACAATTCAACGACTTGGGATGATAAAATTAAAGGCAAAATCACCTATGAGGGTCGGCATTTTTCTGACCCAATTTTGATTCGTCAAGAAGATGAAAATGGTTTTGGAATACCTACATATACATTTTGTTCAGTGGTTGATGATATTGATTATGAAATCACTGATATTATAAGAGGAGAGGATCATATTACCAATACTGCAATTCAAATTCAGATTTTTGAGGCATTAAATGCCAAGGCTCCAAATTTTGCTCATCTAGCTTTGGTAAAGGCTTCGGAAGGAAAAATTTCAAAAAGAGAGGGTGGATTTGATATTAAAACCCTCAGAAATCAGGGCTATGAGGCCATGTCAATTATAAGCTTGTTGTCGCAAATCGGCACTTCGCAAAACATCAATATTACCGATAATTTTAATGATTTAATAGCAAATTTTGGTTTTGAAAAATTTTCAAAATCTTCAACAAATTATGATATTTTAGAATTAAATAATATTAATCAAAAATTATTACAAATTGTTGATTTCCAGTATATTCAAAAAAGAGTTAAAGAACTTAATTTAAAATATAATATTTCCAAAGAGTTATGGGAAATGTGTAAGTCTAATATTAACTTTATTCACGAAATTGAAAGTTGGATAGAAATTTTTGATGAAAAATTTCGTTATAAAAATGCCGAAAATCACAAGGAATTTTTAGAAAATTGTATCAAAGTTTTGCCTAGCGAAACCAATAATGATAACTCTTGGCAAATTTGGCTTGATGAAATTAAAAAAGTTTGCGATAAAAAAGGCAAGGAGCTATTTATGCCAATTCGTTTGGCATTGACGGGTAAAGAAAATGGTCCAGAATTAAAATATGTAATCAAATATTTAAGCAGATCTGAAATAATTCAACGACTAAGCTTTTAAATGATTTGCCAAAATTTGTGCTAATTTATTTTTAGAAATATTATTAAATTCAGCCACTTGCTGATTGGCATTGATAATAAAGCCAGAGGTAAAATTGCTTCCAAAAATTTTGCCATTATCAATGTGATTGGCAACCACGATATCGCATTTTTTATTAACCAATTTTTGTTTGGCATTTTCTAGTAAATTTTCGCTTTCTGCACAAAATCCAACAACTATTTTTGGACGCTCAACGCAATTACCAACATATTGTAAAATATCTGGGTTTTTTTCTAGATATAAAATTGGCTCTTGGATTTGGGATTTTTTTATTTTATGTTCACTATAATTTTTCACTTTAAAGTCGCTAACTGCCGAACATGAAATAAAAATATCGACATTATGTAAATTTTTTTTGACAGCTTCAAACATTTCTGAGGCACTTTGAACATGGATTACTGACTCATGCGGTAAGTTTATTCGTTGCGTGATATTGCCAGCAATAATTTTTACCTTAGCTCCAGCTTGAGCAAAATATTTGGCAATTTCAAGCCCTTGCTTGCCAGAAGATTTATTACCAATAAAACGGACGGGGTCAATCATTTCAATAGTTCCACCAATGGTGATTAAAATGTTTTTTTGATTAAAATCCTCTTTATTTTGGAAGTATTGAGAAATTTTTTCGAAAATAATTGCGATTTCTGCCATTTTACCGACACCTTCTTCACCGCAAGCAAGAACATCTTTTTGCGGGTCAATAACCTCATAGCCAATTTTTTCAATTTTTGAAATATTTTCAATGGTAGCGGGATTGTTCCACATTTTTTCATTCATGGCTGGAACAACTATAATATTTTTGTTGCCAGCTAAAATCGTGGCACTGGCAAGATCATCGCTATAACCATTGGCAATTTTGGCAATAAAATCAGCACTAGCGGGAGCAACAACTATTAGATCATTGGCTCTGGATAAGTTGATATGACCCATTTGCACCTCATCATCATTATCAAATAAATCATCATAGGTTTTGGTGCCAGATAGCGCGGAAACCAGAAGTGGTGTAATAAATTCTTTGGCTCCTTTGGATAAGACGCAATTTACTTCGAAGTTATTTTTGCGTAAAAGTCGGATAAGTTCCAATGATTTGTAACAGGCAACGCTTCCTGTAATAATTAGTAATATTTTTTTTTGGGTCATAATTTTTCTAAAATTTTCCATGTTTTTTCGGTGATAACTCTTCCTCTTGGGGTTTTTTCAATCAAGCCTTGTTGAATTAAATATGGCTCAATTGAATCTTCGACGGTGTCTTTTTCTTCGCTAATTGCCGAAGAGATGGTTTCAATGCCAACAGGTCCACCACGATAATTTTCGGCAATAAATCTTAAGTAACGATGATCGGATGAATCAAGGCCATTTTGGTCAATTTCAAGTTGGGTTAGGGCGTAATCAGCAATTTTTTGATTAACGATATTTAAATTAGCATTAATTGCAAAATCCCTGACTCTTTTTAAGAGGCGAATTGCAATTCTTGGGGTTCCTCGTGAGCGCTTGGCAATTTCTTTGCTTGCCGAATTTTCTATGCCAATATTTAAAATTTTGCTATCACGAATTATAATCTGTTCTAATTCCACTATATCGTAAAAATTTATTCTAAGTGGAATGCCAAAGCGATCTTTAAGTGGATTGGCAATTGCTCCAAGGCGAGTTGTTGCTCCAACTAAGGTAAATTTTGGTAAATCAATTTTTATCGCTCGAGCTGATGGTCCTTCACCAATTATGATATCAAGTTTGAAATCTTCCATTGCCGAATATAAAACCTCTTCAACATTTTTGTTAAGACGATGAATTTCATCAATAAATAAAACATCGCCAGCTTGTAAGTTGGTTAAAATTGCCGCTAAATCTCCAGATTTGGAAATTACTGGTCCAGAAGTGCTTTTAAAACCAACGCCCATCTCATGGGAAATAATTTGTGCTAAAGTGGTTTTGCCAAGTCCGGGTGGTCCATAAAATAAAGTGTGATCAAGGGAGTCGTTACGACTTTTGGCGGAATTTAAAAAAATTTCAAGATTTTCTTTGAGTTTTTTTTGACCAATAAAATCGCCCAAGAAAGATGGGCGAAGAACATTTTCATGTTTTTCGTCTTCAATTAATTTTGGGTTAAGTAAGGAGTTTTGCGTGTCCATGAATTGGTTATTTAAAAATAATCTATTGGTTAGTAATTAAATTTTATTTTTTTAATAATATCATTAAATAACTTTATTTAAAAGTAAAATTTGGATAAGGAGTTTTAATTACCAGTTCTTTGCCATAATATTGGTGAATTATTATTTGATAGGAATGCAAACAGAGTTGAGAAAATTTGTCTTTCATCGCCACCTTTTTACCACCATATTTATAATCATTGATAATTGGATGACCAATTTCCTTGCAATGAACTCTCAATTGATGAGTCCGACCAGTAATTGGCTTAAGCTCTAACTCGGTGATGTTTTGAAAAGTTTTTAAAACTCGATATTTTGTGATTGCTTTTTTGCCAAATTCAATATCGACTTGAACCTTTTCATTTTTTCCAATATTTTGCTTTAATAATGGCATATCAATGATTCCAAATGGTTTTTTGACAATGCCGTCAACCAAGGCAATATAAGTCTTTTCAATTTCTTTATTTTTAAATAAATTTCCAAGAAAATCAGCACTATCCTTATTTTTGGCAATTAACAGCAAACCGCTAGTATCTTTATCGAGACGATGAATTAATTGAAATTTGCGCTCTTTGACAAAGTCATCAACCGAAATTTCAATACCGCTTCCACCTTGAGTAGCAAGACCAGATGGCTTGTTTATGGCAATTAAATTTTCATCTTCATAAATTATATTTTGCCAAAATTTTTTTATTTTTTCTGACGAAATTTTAGTGGCTTCAAATTGATTGCGAATTGGCAATTTGTCATTAATAATAATTTGGTCGTTAATTTGAATTTTATTATTGATTTGGGCAATTTTTTGATTAATTAAAATCTTTTTTTCACGAATTATTTTTTGAGATAAGGAAAAGGAAATGTCAAATTTATGGCATAAAAATTTATCAATTCTGCCTAATTTGTCGCTAGATTTAACTAAAATTGTAGTCATTAGAAAATAGCTTTTGGAATATTAAAGCCAGCAAAAAAAGCTAAAATTGAAAATAATACCGACAGAAAAATATAAATAAAAAATAAGGTGTAGTTATTGGAATTTAAAAGTCTAAAGCTATCGAGTGAAAAGCTTGAAAAGGTGGTAAAACTTCCAAGAATTCCAATCAAAACAAAATGTTTTAGATTCGAGGAAGTGTCATTGGTGGTGTTAATAATGAAAAAATAAACAATACCCGCAAAAAACGAACCGATAATATTTACGGTGAAAGTTGAAATCGGAAATGCAGCAGAATTCAACGAACTGCTGGATGCCCT